>CAZRWZ010000082.1:0-10617 GCA_964603745.1 uncultured Bacteroidaceae bacterium
TGACGAAGATTTTTAAAAAATCTTATTTTTAGGTTTAATAGCAATAAAATCTTTTAAATAAAACGGCTCAAAGTAGGCATTATCTTCAAACTTCTTTTCAGAGTATTTTTTTTCTGAAATATCAATCATGTTTACAGCCGATGGTTGTATCTCAAAATCGAAAATAGCATTGTTATTATCTATTACTTCATTTAATTTTTTACTCCCCGAACCACAAAAAACAAGTTTTTTATTTTTCAATAATTCTTGTTGATAGTTTTTATCAATAATTTCTGCACTAACTTTTTCAACCATGGTTAAATTATTATCAAACAAAGCAGTATAAACCTCCATTCGTCTTGCGTCAATCATTGGGCAAATTATAGTGTTATGTTTTTTGTTTGCAGCATTTGCCAAAGCCTCTAATGTACCCACCGATATTAACGGAATATTTAATCCGTAAGATAAACCTTTTGCAAAAGAAACTCCAATTCGCAAACCTGTGTACGAGCCAGGACCCTTAGAAACTGCAACGGCATTTAATTCCGATGGTTTAATGTTATTTTCTTTAAGAATATCATCAACAAATCGTGCTAGTAATTTTGCATGCGACATACCTTCGGCATCTTCTTTTTTAGCAATTAATTCTCCTTTTTTAGAGATTGCTACAGAACAAACATTTTCAGAAGTTTCAATATTTAATATCAAAGACATAAAATTAAACTATAAATTTTTAACTAATTTTTTAAAAGCATATTTAACAGGTAAATATGTTGCTGTAAAACCAATTACAGAAACAGTTAAATAAACATAAAGCATATCTATAAAAATCAATTTTACAGGATATGCATCAACAATAAAAATATTATTATCGGTTCCTCCAAGTTTTACAAATCCGTATTTCTCTTGCAAGTGAATAAGCACTGCACCTAAAACCAAACCTAAAACCACACCTGCTTGCGAAATTATTATACCTTCGATAATAAAAATTTCTTTTATCTTTTTTAATCGTCCGCCAATGCTTTGAAGTATTTCTATATCTTGTTTTTTATCTAAAATTAGCATTGTTATTGAGCCTACAATATTAAACGAAGCAATTAAAAGAATAAAAGATAAGATTAAAAAAACCATAGCTTTTTCCGACCTCATAATTTTATAAATTGCAGAATGTTGCTGAAATCTATCTTGCACAAGAAAATCTTTGCCTAAGTGTTTTTGCAACTTATTTTTAACTTTTTTTAGTTTTGTTTCATCAATAAGTTTAATATCAATTGCATCAATTTTATTGTTGAATTTACCAAGTTTTTGTAAATACGAAAGTGGAACAATTATATAATCGTCAACCTCTTTATCTACACCATAAATTCCCACAGGAGCAATAGTAGAATTGTAAAATGCTGCCTCAGGATTTAAATTGCTTACTTTGCCTTTCTGGCGTGGTAGATACAATCTTAAAGGTCTTGATAAAAATATATTTACAGTTAGCATATATTCAACCGAATAGCCAATAACTGCCGTATGCAAATCGCCTTTATTTAACCTAAACATTCCTCTCAGCATCATTGTATCAATACCTGTAACATTCACAAAATCAGCATCAACACCTTTAACTTTAAACGGATGATGTTTGTCTTTGTATTTTACTAAAGTATTTTCTGTTAACGAAAAAGAAGCATATTTTATATCCTTATCATTTTTAAGGGCAAGTATTTTTTCGTTTGGAATAAAATTTTTCTCATCAACATTAGTTATTTTAATTTCTGGGTCAAAAGAATTAAAACGCGAAATAACTAAATCTTCGAGTCCGTTAAAAACCGATAGAATAACAATAAGTGCCATAGAACCAAGCATTACACCAACAATAGAAATTGCGGTAATAATGTTTATTACATTTGTATTTTTTCGTGAAAAAAAATACCGTTTTGCTATGAATGAAGAAAAATTCAAATTATTTTTTTTGCAAATTTACATGATAAAACTGTTTTTCGTGCATACAGTGATAAAAAAAACAAAAAGCTATGTGGTTTGAGCATAGTTCATAACTTTCTGCTTTTTTAATTAATTGTAAAATATTATTGAAAAGCTAATTTTTAGAAGTTAGCTAATTTTTTTTGCTTAAATTTGCAACAAAGATAATTAAAAAGAAATATGGAAAATACATTAAAACTAAGCTTAGATAAATTAGATATTGAAAGAGCAACAAAAAGTATTATTGAAAATACAAATTCTAATATTGATGATTTAAAAACTATTTTTAACTGTATTGATTTAACATCATTAAATATTTTAGACAATAATATTTCGATAAAAAACATGGTTGACAAGGTAAATGATTTTAGCAACAGATACAGCTATAAAAACATAGCAGCAATTTGTGTTTTTCCAAATTTTGCCAAAATAGTTAAAACCAATCTGAAAAATAAAAATATTAATATAGCTGTTGTTGCCGGCGGTTTTCCTGCTTCGCAAACATTTTTATCGGTGAAAATTGCAGAATGCGATTTGGCTGTGTCAAAAGGTGCTAACGAAGTTGATGTTGTTTTACCTTTAGGTAGGTTCAACACAGAACAATACCAAGATGTTTTTAACGAAATATTCTTAATAAAACAAACCATTGGCAAAGCTAAATTAAAAGTAATTTTAGAAACAGGCTTGCACGATAGTTACGATACAATATATCATGCTGCGTATATTTCAATGGAAGCTGGGGCAGATTTTATTAAAACATCAACAGGAAAACTACAACCTGCAGCAACTCCCGAAGCGGCTTATGTAATGACAAAGGCTATAAAAGATTACTATGATAAAACAGGTAAAAAAATTGGGTTTAAACCAGCAGGTGGAATATCAAAAAGTGAAGATGCTCTCATTTATTATAATATTGTAAAATATAATCTTGGCAAAGAATGGCTTAATAATAAGTTATTTAGAATTGGAGCTAGTAGCTTAGCCAATAATATTTTATCGGAATTAGAAGACAAAGAAATTAAATATTTTTAAAGATGATTAAATTTAATAAACTAAGTTTTGAAGAAGAAAGAGTAATTGTTGACAAAGGTACAGAAGTGCCGTTTACTGGTGAATTTAACAATTGTTTTGAAGAAGGAGAATATACCTGTAAACGCTGCAATGCTGTTTTATATAAATCTAACAATAAATTTGAATCTAACTGTGGTTGGCCTAGTTTTGATGATGAAGTAGAAAATGCAATTACTCGCCTACCTGATTCTGACGGTAGAAGAACAGAAATTATTTGCAGTCAATGTGGTGCTCATTTAGGTCATGTTTTCGAGGGCGAGAATTATACTGCAAAAAATACTCGCCATTGTGTAAATTCTATTTCTTTGAATTTTAAGAAGAAATAAATAAGCCTAAAAGTTATGTGTTTTGAGTATATATTACCAATTGGTATTATTCAATATCATCAAGAATATCGTTTACATCTTTTTCAGCTTTATACAGTTTGTCTTTACAAATATTTAAAAGTTCCGATACTCTTTTAACTTCGTTTGCAAGCTCGTCTATATCAGGTTCTTCGCTTTTAATTTTTTCAATTATATCCTCTATTTCTTCAATAGCTTCTTTGTATGTAATTTTCTTTTTTGCCATATCTATTTTTATTTTACAAAATACATTTGAGTAGGACCAAAACCTTTAACATCAATTAATCCACGATTCTCAAATTTAAATAAATCTTTAAGAATTTCATATGTGTATTCGGTAATATTAATTCTATTTATTCCCGATAATTTTTCCATTCTGGAAGCTAAGTTTACTGTTTCGCCAAAATAATCGAAAGCATATTTTTTAACTCCAACAATACCTCCGGTAACTTTTCCAGAATTTATACCAATTCTAATATTCCATTTATCTGTGATATTACCTTTAAAACATTTTAAATAATCAATAATTTCTTTTGCTGCCAAAACAATGTTTTGTGCTCCGTTACAATCCTTAGCAAGTCCGCCAATAGCCATGTATGCATCACCAATTGTTTTTATTCTTTCGCAATTATATTTTTCCATAATATCATCAAAAGCTGTAAAAATAATATTTAATTCATTAATTAAAAGTTCGGGTTCAATATCTGCGGTAATTTTTGTAAAACCGCTAAAATCGGTAAACATTATTGTTACATTTTCATAATTCATTGCTTTTACATGACCTTTGTTTTTAAGGCTGTTAATAGCATATTCGGGTAAAATATTTTTTAATAATTCTTCGTTGTGTTTACTTTCAATTTCTAGTTTTTCGTATGCGTTTCTTAAGCTAATATGTATTTGAACTCTAACTTTTAATTCTTCGGCATTAAATGGTTTTGTAATATAATCTACCCCTCCACGTTTAAAACCTTCTACAATACTTCTTGTGTCGGCTTTACCTGTTAAAAATATTATTGGAATTTCGTTTGTACGAGGGTTTGCCTTAAGTTTATCACAAACCTCAAATCCATCCATTTCGGGCATCATTACATCTAGTAGAATTAAATCAAAATCTACTTTTTCTAGTCTTTCTAAAGCCGTTTTGCCATCTTTTGCATAAGATAAATTATAGCCCTCGTCTCTAAGAACATTAGCTACAACCTGAATGTTTTCAGTAATATCATCAACTATAAGTATTTTGTTTCTTACCATTTTAGCTGTTATTCTTCAATACACTAAATTTAAAAACACTTCCTTTACCTGTTTCACTTTCTATAATAAAATCTCCGTCTAAGATACTAATAAAATCTTTAACAATGTTTAAACCTAGTCCATGACCTTTTTCGTTGTTTAAACCATTTGATGTATAAAAGCTATTTCGTTGCAATAATTTTTCTGTTATTTCAGGGCTCATACCTATGCCTGTATCTGCAATACAAACAAATGTTTTATTATTTATTTCTTCTAAATAAATTTTTATTTCACCATTGTTGGGAGTAAATTTTATTGCATTACTTATTAAATTTCTTATAATTATTTTAAAAATATCAATATCATAACAAATTACTTTATCTGTATTTATATCAACAAAATAGTTGATATTTTTTTGTTTAAGTTTATCAATAAATACTTTTGAAATTTTAGATATTTCATTTTTAATATCAATTTTTTCAATTTTAATTTTATCAAGATTATTTATATTTCTTGCCCATTCCAAAACATTAACCATCATAGAATAAGATGAGTCTAAGGAAGATTGAATATTACCAAGAAATTCTTCTAAATGCTCTTGTACATATTTTAATTCTCCTGCCAAATACATATCAAAAGACATTTTTATTGTTCCGAGTGGACCAAGTAAATCGTGCGAAATAATCGACATCATTTTGTCTTTAACCAAAATATTTTCTTTCAATTCTTTTTTTGTGGTATAAAGGTCTAAATGAGTAGCAACTCTAACCAACATTTCTTTGCTGTTATATGGCTTTGTAATATAATCTACACCTCCTGCCGAAAAAGCTTTTACAATATCATCAATTTCGTCTTTTGCAGTTACAAAAATTATTGGAACATCTTTATATGCCGCTACTTGCTTGATTTTTTCAGCAGTTTCATAACCATCCATTTCGGGCATCATTATGTCTAAAAGAATTAAATCAAATGCAGTTTTTGATATTTTTTCTAATGTTTCTTTGCCAGAACGTGCATAAGAAATATTATAGCCATTGTCCTTTAAAATCTTAGCTGCGAGTTTTATATTCTCATCAACATCATCAACAATCAATATCTTAAGCGAATTTTGATTCATTATTATTTTTTTCCAAAGTTATTAATTCTATTTTTCCATTCTTTAGTTTGCGATAAAAATGCAAAATTATCGGCAGCATAAAGTTTTTGGCTTTCGATATCAACAGACAATAAGCTGTTTATTGTTTTTTTAGTATAAAACAAAGCCATATCTGAAGATTCTAACATTTGTTCGGCAATTGCAAATGCTTCTTTTATTAACTCTTCTTTTTTAACAACTTTATTTACTAAACCAATTTCTTTAGCTTCTGATGCACTCATCATTCTAGCTGTTAATAATATATCTCTAATATTGCTATATCCGATTAATGCATTAAGATACAAGGTGCAAGTTACAGGTAAAATTGCCCCAAGTTTAGCTGCCGGAAAACCTATTTTGGCATCTTCAACAACTATTCTATAATCTGTTGCCGAGGCATAACCCATTCCGCCACCAAGGGCATAACCATTAATTGCAGAAATTACAGGTTTTGGAAAATTAAATAATGTTTCTGATGTGCCCTCAAGCAACAAAGCAAATTCACGAGCATCTTCTATATCTGTGAAATTTTGTAATGTTTTTAAATCTACTCCGGCAGAAAAAGATTTTTCTCCTGCTCCTGTTAAAATTAAAACCCGTACTGATTTATCATTTTTTAACATCTCTAGTTTATCATTAAATTCGTTTAACAACTCTCTGTTAAAAGAATTATGAACGCTTGGTCTGTTAAGGCTTACAAGCGTAATACCATTGTTGTTTTTGTCTATTATTATATTGTTCATAAATATATTTATTTTTGTAATTTACAAATTTGCAACTAAATTATGACATTTTGTGTCTATAATTATGTATTTTTGAATATTATTAACTAAAAATTACTTAAAATGAAAAGAATCTTTACTTTAATTATTGCAAGTTTTGTTGTTAGTGTAATGTATGCACAGCAACCCCTAAATCCATCTTTTGAGAACTGGAGTGCTGCCACAACAGGCGAATTACCTGATGGTTGGGACGGAACTAATGTTAATGTTACAATAGCAACTATAGAGGGGGTTACTAAAGACGATACAGACCCACAAGAGGGAACTTATTCTGCTAAATTAGAAACAAAATATCAAAATATTTTTGGTAACGATGTTTTTGTTCCTGGAATTATAACTTTAGGTAAATTAAATTTTACAGAACAAACACTTACAGGAGGAATGGAATATACCGAAAGACCTGATCAATTTACAGGTTGGTATAAATATTCGCCTGTAAATGGAGATACTGCTGAAATAGGAATAGCATTTTATCATGGAGAAGATACTATTTGTGTGGCAAGTATTGAAATTACAGCAGAAGTTACAACTTGGACAGAGTTTACATTAGATTTAGTTTATTTAGGTGGAGCAAGCCCTGATACAATGAATATTATTTGTGCAGCTACAAACAATGATGATTTAGAACATGAAGGTTCAATACTTAATGTTGATAATTTTAAATTATCTGGTGGTACTCTTGGTATAACACAAAATTTAATGTCAGAAAAAGCATTTTCAATTAGCCCAAATCCTGCTAATACATTTGTAAATATTAATGTGCCAAATGTAAATAATGATGTGAAAATTGTTTTGCACAACACTGTTGGGCAAGTAGTGTATTCAAACACATTTAATAATGTTAATGAGGTTAAAGAAAGAATAGATATTTCTGAATTTAACAGCGGAATTTATTTTGTTGAAATTATCAACGGAAATAAAAGTAGTATTGAAAAACTTGTTATAAAATAATGATAATTAAACTTTTATTAAAATGCTTCCAAGTTGGAAGCATTTTTTTTTGTTATTTTTTTTATAAGTCCAAAAAAAACTTTAAATTGTGCAATAAATTAAAACTACCTGTATGTCAATAAATAAAAAATTAATAACAAGTATCATTATAGCACTAATTTTAGTTTATCTTCCATCAATAGGATACCTTGGAATTAAGAACAAACAAGACTTTTATCAGGTAGGTTCCGACAGAATAAAAATTATTGCAAAACAATATTCCATAGAAATAGAACAACAATTTAATAAATACTTTAGTATAATTAGAACATTATCGCATACAAACAAATCAATAGAATTAATTAATAAAGAAAATAAAGATTTAATTATACTATCAAACTACAAAAATATTTTATCTGCAAACCCTGATATTGATGGTATTTGGGATAGTTGGGATTTTTTTGAAATAGATTCTAATAATGTAAGCAAAGAAAAAAGATTATCATATTCGGCAGAAAGATCTAACAATGAAATAGTAACAGCAAAAGAAACATTAGATATAAGTAGTGCATACGATGAGATAAGAAATAATGGAAATGAATTTGTTATGAAGCCATATCTTTATTCATTTTCGGGAAAAAAAGAAGATGAAGTGTTAGTAACATCTTTATCTGAAAAAATATTTATTAACGACAAACAAGTAGGCATTGTTGGAATTGATATAAGTTTAAAAAGTCTGCAAAATATTTTAAACAAAGTAGATATAGTAAATAAAGCTAGTGTAGAATTATTATCTTACGATGGACAATATTTAAGTACATCAAAAAAAGATTTAATTGGTAAAAATGCCTTTAATAAACAAGATACATTATTAAAAAAAATAAAAACAGGAAAAGCTTTTTCTATTCTATCAACAGATAATTCTATTGAAGTTTTTAAGACTTATACGCCAATAAAATTAGGGGATTTTCATAAACAATGGACATTAGTTATTTCTGTTCCTAAAGAAATAATAGAAGAAAAAGCAAACGATAATTTCATGCTTACAATGATTATAGGAATAATAGGCATTATTATTTTATCTATTATAATTAGTTTTATAACACTACCAATGATATCTCCTATAAGAATAATAACAAAAATATTAAAACAATTATCTAAGGGAGATATTGAAAATATAGACACAGTAAAATACAAGTCTAAAAATGAAATAGGAACTATGGCAACAGCACTTAACAGTATGATTGCAGACATTAAAGACAAAGCTAAATTTGCTAAAGAAATTGGGGGTAATAATTTTGAAGCTAAACTAAACAACTTGAACGAAAAAGATTCTTTAGGAAACGCACTTATTAATATGCGAAATAATTTAAAAGATGCCCAAGAAAAAGAAAATGAACGAAAAAAAGATGAAGAAAAAAGAAAATGGGCAAATAAAGGCGAAGCAATTTTTGGAGAAATACTTCGTGCAAACAATAATTTAGCAGAATTAAGTAATATTATCATAAGAAAAATAGTAGAATATACAGATTCTAATCAAGGAGGGATTTTCTTGATGAATGAAAATGAAGAAAATAATGATGATACAAAAACATTAATACTTACATCTGCTTTTGCTTACGAAAGAAAGAAATTTTTAGAAAAAGAAATACTATTGGGTGAAGGATTAGTGGGTACATGTGCCGTAGAAGAATTAAGTATACATTTAACAGATATACCTGATAACTACATAAATATAACATCAGGACTTGGAAAAGCTAACCCAAAATCATTGTTAATAGTTCCGTTAAAAACAGATACCGATTTAATAGGAGTTGTAGAAATAGCTTCTTTTAATAATTTTGAACAATATCAAATTAATTTTATAGAAAAAATAGCAACATCTATTGCATCAACTATTGTTTCTGTTAAAATAAATGAAAAAACAAGCATGTTGTTAGAACAAACTCAACAACAAGCCGAAGAAATGCAAGCTCAAGAAGAAGAAATGCGTCAAAACATGGAAGAGTTGCAAGCAACACAAGAAGAAGCCGATAAAAAAACTAATGAAATGAAAAATTTAATAGAATCGTTAAAAGAAACGAACTATTTAGTTGAATACAATACCGATGCAATAATTATTGATATTAATGATAAATACCTAAACCTTATAAACCTCAAAAAACAAGATGTAATAGGCTTACATCATAAAGCGTATATGGTTTTTTCTAAAAAACAAAACGAAGATTATGAGCAATTTTGGACTGATTTAAGAAACGGAATTGCTAAAAAAATTGTTTCTAAAGTTGAGGTTGATAAAAATGAATATACTTTTAACGAAAATTATATTCCAATAATTGATAGTTTTGGAGAGGTAACAAAAATTATAAAACTTGCAAATAACATAAGTGACTATAAAAAATAATAAAAAAATTGTAAAATTATGACACCTAGATTTTTAATGGCAGACAATTCTCAAGATAATCCTGATAGATTATACATTGTTCACACCGAAAAACCAAGTTTTATTGTTGGTTTTGATATAGAAGATTTTAATCAAAATCAAGAAATACAATGGTTTGATGGAGAACCAAACGAAGAAGTTGTTGCTGATTTATTAGTTGATGCCGAAGAATTTTTAGAAGCAGAACTTGATAATCAAGAAGATATTTTTGAGGAAGAATAAATTTTAACAGATACTCAATCCATTTAGCTTTTCGGGAATTTATACGGATTTATTTTTTCTTTTTTAGAGTTTAAAATTTTAAGCATAGCTAGGTTACGCTTATAAATTTAAACAAATAAAAAAGGAAAAAGAAAAAGTAGAAAACTCTAAAAACTATGTGGTTTGAGTATATTTTGTAAAACAGAATGTAACAATTTAAAACCTAAGTCGTTTTATACAAAATAAAACTTTTTATTATGGTAAAAAAGATAGCTTCTTATACACTAATTGCAATTGTAATGGCTGTTACAATTATTGCAATTCTTGCGGTTTGGGATATTATTGCAGTTGAACATATTTTAACAAAATCGCTACAATCGTTATTTATTATATTTATTGCTGCAGTTATTATTTTATTCATATTTGCAGTTATTATTAAAGATGGTAATTTTTCTAATAGTCCGCCACCTAATTATATGAAATAAACCACTATGGACTACTACAAGTCCATAGGTTTGAACTACGAATAAAATT
>CAZRWZ010000083.1:0-10549 GCA_964603745.1 uncultured Bacteroidaceae bacterium
TTATTGAATATTTTTCTAAAAGAATTAATGTATATTTGCATAAAATATTATAATATATGTTATTACATCAAAACAAAGGAATTGCGATAAAATATAAAAATAAAAGTATTTCTTATTCCCAATTAATATCAAAAGTACATTATTTTGCATCATTATATAAAATTGAAAAGAAAGATAGAGTAGTAATTTTTTCTGAAAATCGTCCTGCATGGATTTATGCTTTTCATTCAATATGGCATAATTCAGGTATTGCTTTGCCTATTGATTATTTATCAACTGCAAAAGAAGTGGCATATATTATTAAAGACAGCGAGCCAAAAATTATTTTTTATTCCGAAGAAAAGTTAGATGTTTTAAACGAAGCACTTAAAAGTATTGATTATAAAGTTGTTTTAATTTCTATTGATAAACACGAGAATACAGAAATACCAGATAATTCCGAAACATTAAGAGAAGCCGAACTTAACGAAACGGCTTTAATTATTTACACCTCTGGCACAACAGGCTCGCCAAAGGGAGTAATGCTTTCTTACGAAAATATAGATGCAAATATTTACGGAGTTGCCGAAGCAGTAAAAATATATCGTAAAAACCGCAATGTAATGATATTATTACCTTTGCATCATATTTTTCCGCTTGTAGGTTCTATGGTAGCTCCACTTTCTATTGGTACAATGGTAGCAATTGCACCATCATTAGCTTCAGAAGATATTATATCAACTTTAGTTGAAAATAAAATTGCAATTATTATTGGCGTGCCACGCCTGTATTCGGCTATCAGAAAAGGAATTAAAGATAAGATTAATAAAAGTAGAATTGCCAAAACAATGTTTGCAATGGCAGGAGCGATGCACTCTTATAAGTTTTCACGATTTATTTTTAAAACTGTTCATAAAAAATTTGGTGGAAATGTGCAGTATATGATTTCGGGTGGTGCAGCTTTAGACCCTGCTGTTGCTCGTGATTATCAGATTTTAGGCTTTGAAGTATTAGAGGGTTTTGGAATGACCGAAGCTGCTCCAATGATTAGTTTTACTCGACCTAATGAAGTTGTTATTGGCTCGGCAGGAAAAGCTTTGCCCGGTGTTGAAATTGAAATTAGAAACGAAGAAATTGTAGCCCGTGGTAAAAATGTAATGCAGGGTTATTACAAAAGACCCGAAGAAACAACCGATGTTCTTAAAGACGGCTGGCTTTATACAGGCGATATTGGTCATCTTGACAAAGATGGAAACCTTTTTATAACAGGCAGAAAAAAAGAAATTATTATACTTTCTAACGGAAAAAATGTTAATCCTATAGAAATTGAGTTTCAACTAGAATCGTTAGTGCCTTACATACAAGAAATTGCAGTGTTTGAAAAAGATGACATTTTGCAAGTTGCAATTGTACCCGATAGAGTTAAAGCTCGTGAGTTAGAGATTGAAAACATAGAGGAAAGTATTAAAGAAAAAGGTATTGATGTTTATAATCAAACGGCTTCGTCGTATAAACGAATTTTAAAACTGCATATTATTTATGATGAATTGCCAAAAACACGACTTGGTAAAATTCAGCGATTTAAATTAGCCGAAAGTTTAAATAAATCAATAGACAAAGACCATAAAAATTCTACTTTCGATAGCGAAGAATATCGCTTAATAAAATCGCATATCGAAGATGATAAAAATATAGAGGTTTACCCCGACGACCATATAGAAATTGACCTTGGTTTAGATTCTCTTGACAAAGTTAGTTTGCAAGTTTTTATAGAAAATACTTTTGGTGTTAACATAAATGCCGAAAAAATTGCCGATTACGGAACAGTAAAAAGATTAAGCGAATTTGTTGATAAAATGAAAACGAAAATTAATATCGACAAAATTAATTGGAGCGATATTATAAAAGAAAAAGTTAATATTAAACTTCCAAAATCTGATATAACTGTTTGGTTAATAGTTGGGTTTTCAAAAATATTTTTTAAACTGTATTTTAGATTTAAGATAAAAGGTACAGAAAATTTACCCGATATTCCTTGTATTATCGCCCCAAATCATCAATCATATTTTGATGGAATGTTTGTTGCCGTAGGTTTAAATTCTAAAATGCAGAAAAATTCGTTTTTCTATACAAAAGCCAAGCACGTAAAATATGCGTGGTTGCGTAGGTTTGCAAACAGAAATAATATTATAATTGTTGATGTAAATCAAGATTTAAAACAATCTATACAATCATTAGCCGAAGCACTTAAAAAAGGAAAAAATATAGTTATTTTCCCCGAGGGAACTCGTTCTAAAACAGGTAAACTTGGCGATTTTAAAAAGACATTTGCAATTTTAAGTGTTGAATTAAATGTTCCTGTAGTTCCTGTTGCAATTTCTGGAGCTTACGATGTTCTTCCAAAAGGAAAACATTTCCCTAAAGCATTTAAAAAAGTTTCGGTAGAATATCTTAAACCAATTACTCCAACAGGACATACATATTTTACTTTAACCGAACAGGTTAGAGATGTTATTCAGGAAAGTTTAGGAAATTAGGCTAGGCTAAAGTTCATAGATTTGAACTACTAGAATTGTTAATCTTTAACATTAACAAACAAAGTTATTTTACGAGACAAGCTTTAGCAATAATTTGTTCATACCTATTCATAATTTCAGAAGTTAAATAATTTTTCACATAAAATTTAATATCATTAATTTCGCTAACCGGCATTATTTTTGGCGAAGTTCCGGTAATAAAACACGTTTCAAATTGGTTTAAATCAGATAATTTAATATCTTGTTGTATAACTTCTACACCTATTTCATTGCAAATTTTTATAACATATTGCCATGTAATACCTTTAAGAATGTCAGTATTTTTTGCGGTATAAATATTTTCACCTTTAACAAAAAATATATTTGAACGAGAGCCTTCTGTTATCAAGTTGTTTTCGTTAATTAGCAGAATTTCAAAAACATTATTTCTTTTTATTAGTTCGTTTGCCTTATTTCTTAAATTTCTGTTTCTTATTTTGATATTTGGTTGCTTGCGTATTGCACTGTGTGTAATTAGTTTAACACCATTTTCATAATCTTCTAAACTAGGGTAATGATGTGGAATAAAATACATTTTTAGCGAAATAAACTCAGCATTTTTTGTAAACATTAAACCTAATTTAATATTGCCAATATCAATATTATTTTTATCAATTAATTGTAACAAAGCACTATTAACAATATCTTTAGACGCTAAATTTGATATATCGAAGTTAGCTAAATAAACGGAATTTATTAGTCTATTATAGTGTTCTTCAAAAAACAATGGTACTTTATTATTTAATCTAATAACCTCGTAAATAATAATATTTTCTTCATCGGTTACAGGAAAATCAGAGATTGGTAAAATCTCAGAATTTTCTATATAAAATTGTCCTACAAGTTTTTCCATTTATGGATTTTTTTTATTCGTCAAAACCTTCATCTTCGCTACCTTCGTCATTATCATCGGTTTCTTCATCTTTTTCTGTAAATTTTTTCTTAAATTTTATTGCTTCTTTTGGCGAAGCAGCATACCACATAAAGGTTTTTTCTCCTTTCTTTATTTTCATTTTTCTATCGTCGGTTTTTGTTTCTTTCATTATGGTATTAAATTCTTTGTTTGACGAAGTAATACGTAAAACACCACGCATATAAGAGAAATAATAGAAAACCCCTTCGCTTGGTTCAATATATATGGTTATTTTATCGCCACTTCGTTTTTTAACAATTTCTACAATACCTTCTGTTAGTCTATTAACTTGGGTTTTATATAAGTTACCTATTCCTATTTCGCCTTCAGATAGATATGTTCTTGTTTTCACATTCCAATTAAGTTTTAGTTCTGTTAAAACCATAGTTTTTTCTAATTCTTCAGGATATTTTTTAAAACTACCTAAGCTATGCGATGTTAAGAATTTTTCGGCTTTTTCTTTTCCCACAATATCAGCAATAGCTTTTTCGTATTTATCTTCGCCAAATTCGGTTGGGTCTGTGGCAACAGCTTCTAATTCTTTTGCCATTACTTGCATACATTTTTCACTAAAGAAAAAGTCTAGAACCATAACTAAATCTAATTTAAATGTATTTTTGTTTAAATTATTGCTGATGTTACCTGCAATTTGTGTTTTTAGTTGTCCGAAATCAACACCTAAATTCATTAATCCTTCGCTATAAACATTACAAATTGTTGGGTGTAAACTAATAAAATTACCTGGTAAACTAAATTCTGTAAGTTTTTCTTTGTTGGCAATTTTATATTGTCCATCAGATTTGTCATAGTGTAAGAAACCTTCAATTGACATTAATTCTTGGTCGTTATAATCTAAATGAGGTGTTAAAAATGCAGAGTATAATCCTGTGCTATCGTGTGCCATCATAATTGAAGAATGGATAGTGTTATCATTTATATCTTTCATTTTAGCATTTATTGGAATAAATATATCTTCGGGGTCAATTTCACCATCAAAGTTTACCCAATAGCGTTTTAGACTTTCGCATTCGTGATTTATTTTTGCAGAGCCAAAGAAGGTTAAAAATTCTTTACTTGCAGTTATTCTAACACCTCCGGTATATGCAAATTTTGGACTTAAAGTAAAATCTTCGGTTACTCCAATTTTTCCTGTTGCATATGTTCTAACACTATCGTCAACAGCAATTACATCAAAATGTATTACTTGTTCCGATTTTGTTTCGTCAATATAATTGTAATCTCCCGATGCCATATAATCTTTTTTACCATAAATTGTTGTTAGACAATTAAAAAACTTGTGATAACGAGTTGTGTTATTGGCTCTTATCCTAGCTTCTTTAAGGGTTTGCATTTTAGCTTGTTTTTCTATAATCACTTTTCCGTCACCCGGATAAATGGTAGCATCGGCTACTCTAATAAATTTAACTTCGTTAGCTGTGATTTTTGCTGTTCGGCGGTTATAATTGGCTGTTGGAGCAAAGAAATTTAACGAGTCTTGGCGTGGGTGTAATGATATAAACTGAGACCCTGTAAGTTCAACATCTTCTAATTCTGTTGGACTTAAGCCTGTAGTATCAATTTTTTGTTGTTCAAGATTTTTTTCTGTGGAGCTAAGCATTAACTCTTCTTTATCCATATACCAAGTAAATTTATCCATAAAGCAGATATACTGATTTTTAGGAAATTCTATTGTTGAGTTACCATCGTTTGCAACAAATTCGCCAAGTCTTTCATTAAAATCGATATGTGCATTTACATTGTCTGTTTTAAAATCGAAACCTTCGCTTAAATCTAAAGATTTTAAATTAAAATCTGCTGTATCTGCATCAAAAGTATTTTGTTTATAAACATATAAATCTGAGGTCATTACAGCATCAACAAATTCCATTTTACCAAAACCTGTCATGCCGCTAGGTCCAAGCACTGTTGTTCCGTGAAGAACAGCTTGGTCTTTAAACATTTTGATTTCTTTATTTACTTTTGATGTAAACATTTGGTCGTTATATGGTTCCCAATGTGTATAAACATCTGTTCCTAAAACTTGTGGATATTCTATGCTTGCAATTTGTTCTTTGTTGTCAAAACTTTTAACATCGGCATTCATCGAATCAGGATAAAATTTAAATTCGTCTGATTTTGATATAGATGTTATATATTCTAAATCGCCTGCTCCACGCAGTCCTTCGTTACTTAAATCAATTAAATTTTTATAGTTTGCTTTTCCTCCATATACTTTATATCCGCTAGGTGGTGTATATCTGGTAAAACCAAGAGAATAATCTCTCATAACTTTTAAACTTTCGTCGAAAGGTGGAAAAATTCCTGCTGAAACAAAATGTCCTTCAAATTTTATACTATTTCTGTCAATGTTATCTAAACTATCCATTTCGTAAGGATATACTTGAAAATAAAAGTTATCTTTGTTGTAAACTCCATTAGATATGTTTGGAGCATCGTAATATACATAAGCATCTTTTTTACTTTTAAATATTGGGTAACGAGGATATTTTTTTACTCCGGATTTATTCATCATATTATCTATAAATAACTCACCTGTCATGTTTTCTAGCGATGTTTTAACTGTTACCGGTATTGGATTTCCATCACGTCCTATTTCATTGCTAGATACTTGCAGTTTCATTTTAGAAATATCGGGCATATCAATTTTAAATTTGTCGTACTCAAAAGAAAAGTTTGTGCCTATGTATAAAAACATACCTGCCCTAACTTTACCACTAAAATCGAAATCTCTATCCTTTTTTAAAGTAATCATACCTTCGCTAGGATATATTCTAACACTTTGCGAATCACTTAAGTGGATATATCTAATACCTGCAATTTTAAGGTTGTGATTAAGTAAACTTAGCGAGGCGTTTATATTTAAGCCTTTTTTGTTTGTTGATATTTTAGAGCCGCTGCCTGTATTTGATAAAAATCTAATTACATCATAATCTCTTTTGTTAACACTAGCTTTAACAAAATTAAATGTTTTGTCTTTAACAAATACTTGTTTTGTTTCATAATTGTAATTTATAAAACCCAAGTATGCTAAATTTAATAAATATCTATGCATTGCGGGTTCAGACATACGCATATAGTCTCCAAATTCTTGATCTTCAAAGTTTCTTTCGTCTATTTTTTTAGAGAATCTGTAAATTGCAACAACGGGGTTTACTTCGTCGCGTAATTGAATATTTTCATAATCTTGTCTTGTAAAATAATCTACCGATGTAAATGTAATTGTTTTATCACTTTGTGTGATACCTCCAAAATCTATTTTTGGCACATTCATATCCCATTCCATTGTAATAACATCCATTTCTATATCGTGATACGAATCGTAGAAAAGAGTTCTAGATTTTCCTTTTTTTTCTCTAATTAATAAAAGTGTTTTGTTTTTACTTGTGTATTTTAATATTAAACCCGGATGGTATATAGAATCAGTATCTAAGCGTAATGTAATTTCTGCTTTTTGCGAATGTATTCCGTCTTGTTTAAATACAAACATTTTTGATTTAGCTTCTAACACTAAGGTGTCTTTTCTGTAGAATTCAATATGTGCTAAATGATGTTCAACACCAATCCCAAGTAAATTGTAGCCTTTCACATAAAACCCTCCGGTATAGTTAATGCTTGGATAAATGTCTTTTATTTCAAACTCGGTTAGGTATGTAGTAAACTGTGGATATGTAGCTTTTTCAGGGGCTAATACGTGTAATAATTTTTCGTCTAATCTGCCTAAGGCTGGTTCTTTAAGGTAAAGGCTGTTAACAAACAATACAGAATCTGCCGAGTATTCAGATTTTTTCATGTTTATTTCGTATCTACGTAAATTGGCAAAAATCTTATTTGTTTCATAGCCTGCTCTTTCCCATGTAACTTTTCCATTAACTCCTTTCCACCTGTTGTTTAAAAAATAATATACTCCGTTTGTTTGTTCAATTTTTATACTATCGTTTTTTGCAAAACATGTTAAATCAAAATCATTATCAAATCTTAGTTTCAATTCATTGTCATAAATAAAATAACTGTCTGTGCCAATGGCTTTCCATGTTAATGCAGTAGTGAAATTTATAACCGATTTGTTAAGAATATCGGTGGTTATATGTGCTAATGCTTTTGCTTTTGTTATGCTAATTTTGGGGTTGTCAATCATTTTGTTAATTCCTTTATTCCATGCTTTGTAACTTTCATCGCTTTGTGTTGAACGAATAAAACTTATTATAGAATTTGTATAATCATAAAAGAAAGGATATTGTTTTTGCCTTTTTTTAATTAGTTTATTTGTGAGGGTAATAAAATCATCTTTTTTGTTTTTAGAAATACTGTCTTCTTCCCACATTAATGTAAATTGTTTCATTAACACTTTTATTTCGTCTTTTTTTATAGGACCTCGACTCATAAAATTATTATAAACTTTTATAAATTTAATATCGTCGTTAGGAAATGAAGTTATTGGTTTTCCTGTAATTTGTGCGTTAGAAAAAACACTTATCGCTAAAAATGAGTATAATAATATTTTTTTCATCATAATTATTTATTTTACATTTTGTTTTAAAACTGCCATTGTCCATTCTTCTTTTATACTAAATTTGTCTAAAGATAAATTATGCTTTTCGGCTTCTTCAACCAAAAGTGATAAGTCTTTTTGATAGAAACCGCTTAAAATAATTTTCCCTTTTTTTGATAGTGTTTTTGCATATTTACTAAGGTCATTTAATAGTATATTTCTGTTAATATTTGCAATTATCAAATCAAAATTAGTGTATTTTTTTAGTTGACCTGCATCGCCAAGAATAGCTTTTGTGTTTTTTATATTGTTTAATTTAAGATTCTTTTTTGTGCTGTTTACAGCATCAATATCATTATCAATTGCAATTATTTCTTTTGCTCCTAAAATTGAAGCAATAATTGATAAAATTCCTGTACCACAGCCCATATCTAAAATGTATTTGTTTTTTATTTTCATTTCAAATAATTCTTGTGCAGCCAAAAATGTTGTTTGATGATGACCTGTGCCAAAAGCCATTTCCGGATTTATAACAATGTCGATTGCAGGTAAAGGGTTTATTTTATGAAAATTAGCCCTTATAACACAATCTTCGTTTATAAAAATGGGATTAAAATTACTTTCCCATACTTCGTTCCAATTTTTATGTTTTATTTCTTCGGTAGAATACGAAATTTCAAAGCTGTTTTTTAAAATTGTTAAAACAGTTTCTATAGCTTCCTTGTTAAAAACTTCTTTTTTTATAAAAGCATCAATCCCAATTTCTGTTTCTTCAAAAGTATCATATTCAAATTGACTTAATAATGCTGATGTAATATCTCTGTTCTCTTGCGAGTTATGCTTTATCGAGAATGAAACTTTTGTATAATCCATATTGTAATTTTTAGCATACCAATATATTAATTTATGATAATACTAACAACTAATGTTATAAACAGGTTATGAAAACTAAGAAAAACAAATTTATAACAAATAAAAATCTTTTGAAAAATAATGTATCTTTGCAAAAAAAATAATTTATGACAGATAAAATCATAATATTAGACTTTGGTTCTCAGTATACACAATTGATAGCCAGAAGAATACGAGAATTAAATGTGTATTGCGAAATACACCCATATAACAAACAGCCGCAATTAGATTCGTCGGTTAAGGGGGTAATACTTTCGGGTAGCCCATTTTCTGTAAGAGACAAAGAAGCACCAATTCCTGATTTGAGTAATATCAAAGGAGTTCAGCCATTGCTTGGTGTTTGTTATGGTGCACAGCATTTAGCACATAATTTTGGCGGAGAAGTGTTGCCATCTAACAAAAGAGAATATGGACGAGCAAATTTAGATTTTGTAAACAGTAATTCTGATTTACTAAAAGGAGTATCGGAAAACACACAGGTTTGGATGTCGCACGGAGATACAATTGCCCGAATACCTGATAATTACGAGATTATTGCAAGCACCAACGATGTAAAAGTTGGAGCATATAAAATAAAAGGCGAAACTACTTACGGAATTCAATTTCACCCAGAGGTTTATCACACATTAGAAGGTAAAAAAATGCTAGAGAATTATGTGGTAAATATTTGTGCTTGCAAACAAGACTGGACTCCTGCTTCATTTGCCGACACTACAATTGCAGAATTAAAAGAAAAACTTGGTAACGACAAGGTAATTCTTGGTTTGTCGGGTGGTGTAGATAGTTCGGTTGCTGCAATTCTTTTGCATAAAGCAGTAGGCAAAAATCTTACATGTATTTTTGTTGATAATGGTCTTTTGCGTAAAAATGAATTTGAACAAGTGCTTGATTCTTATAAACATCTTGGTTTAAATGTTATAGGTGTTGATGCAAAAGATAAGTTTTATTCTGCTCTGGAGGGAATAACAGAACCTGAACAAAAACGCAAAGCAATAGGTAAAGTTTTTATTGATGTTTTTGATGAAGAATCGCACAAAATTAAAAATGTTAATTGGCTAGCACAAGGAACTATTTATCCTGATGTAATAGAAAGCATTTCTGTGAAAGGACCATCTGCTACAATAAAATCGCATCATAATGTTGGGGGTTTACCCGATTATATGAAACTTAAAATTGTTGAACCGCTTAAGCTTTTATTTAAAGACGAGGTTCGTCGTGTTGGTAAAGAAATTGGTTTAAACAAAGAGCTTTTAGGTCGTCATCCTTTTCCTGGACCTGGTTTAGGTATTAGAATTTTAGGCGATATTACTCCCGAAAAAGTTCGTATTCTGCAAGAAGCAGATAATATTTTTATATCTCAGCTAAGAAAAGATAATCTTTACGATGATGTATGGCAAGCCGGTGTAATGTTATTACCTGTGCAATCGGTTGGTGTTATGGGCGATGAGCGTACCTACGAACAAGTAGTTGCCTTGCGTGCTGTTCAATCTACCGATGGAATGACTGCCGATTGGGTTCATTTACCTTACGAATTTTTAGCAAAAGTTTCTAATAAAATAATTAATCAAGTTAAAGGAATCAACAGAGTTGTGTACGATATAAGCTCTAAACCACCTGCAACTATTGAATGGGAATAATAGGGGGCGTAGTTTTAACTAG
>CAZRWZ010000084.1:0-7062 GCA_964603745.1 uncultured Bacteroidaceae bacterium
CTCATTTGCGAATCGTCCTCGCTAGTAATATCAGTAATAGGACTTTCATCGTTATTTGAATTTGTTTCTTCTGTATTTTCCTCGTTAGCAATAGGTTTTTCTTTTACCAATGGAGCTAATTCTGTAATTTTCTTAATTGAATTTGTGCTAATTCTGTTACCTCTTGCTTTGTAGCTTTTTATTGCTATAAACTCTTCTACGTCAATCTTATCGTCATCTTTATTGCTGTCTTTTCCACCAAAAGCAATATTAAATAATGGAAAATTCTCTACTGACAAGCAGGTCATTTTAGATTTTTTATGCTCTGTAATTAAATCTCCTGATTTATCATCAGGAATAAGAGTGAAACGCTTTAAGTAATAGTAATTCTGCTCTCCATCGAAATGAGCTACCGAATAAACTTTGTTTTTATCATATTTTTCAATAATCAAGATATCGTCTTCGTAGTGATTTGTTAAATCAAAACTTGTAAACCTAAATTTACCCGATTTTGTGATAACTAATATTGTATCTTGTCCTAAGAAATCACCTAAATATTTTCCTCTTTCATCAGTGTTTAAACGAAGTGTGGCTTCATCGAACCAAATTTTTCTACCACCAAGAGTTGAAACGCCTTTTTCTTTTAGTGATATTTTGTGTATATCGTTTTTGCTAAGGATGTTACCTTGCGAATTACGACCTTTTATTGCAACTTTACTAAAGTCTAATTCTAAGTTAAGTTTACGCAATTTGGGTTTTGGTTTTAACTGAACCTTAACAACTTCGGCTTCTCCATTAGGGTTTGCACTAAAGTACAGTATTTTAGAATTATCGCTTCCTTTAGTTAAATCATATTCTCTGTCGCGTGTTATAGATTTTACCATAAATCGCTTCATATAAGCATTTCCGTATTTTCCATCGCGATAAACTACATTGTAAACTGTGCGTTCGTCGTTTTTACGAAACACTGCAATATGTAAAATATTTTTACCAACAAATGCCTTATCTGATACTTTTGTTACAAGGTACTTACCATTCTTTAAGAACACAATAACATCATCAATATCAGAGCATTCGCTAACAAATTCATCTTTCTTTAATGATGTGCCAATAAAACCTTCTTTAAAGTTTGCATAAAGTTTTTCGTTAGCAATAACAACCTTTGTTGCTTCTATATTATCAAAACTACGGATTTCAGATTTTCTTTCGCGACCTTTTCCGTATTTCTTTTTAATATTCTTGTAATATTCTATTGTATAATCAATTATATGCTCAAGTTTGTAGTTTATTTCTTCAATCTCAGCTTCAATATTTTTGATATGCTCATCAGCTTTAAAGGCATCATGTTTTGTGATACGCTTCATTTTAATTTCGGTAAGTCTTTCAATATCTTCGGTTGTAACCTCACGTAAAAGTACTTTTTTAAACGGTTCTAAACCTTTGTCAATTGTTGCTATTGTGCTATCCCAATCAGGACTATCCTCAATATCATGATAAATTCTATTTTCTATAAATATTTTTTCAAGCGATGATTTATGCCAATCGTCTTGCAATTCACCTTTTCTTATTTCTAATTCGCGTCTAAGTAACTCAACTGTATTGTTTGCCGATGTTTTAAGCATATCCTTAACAGTTAAGAATTTTGGCTTATCATCTTCAATTACAACTGCATTTGGAGATATTGATATTTCACAATCGGTAAATGCATAAAGAGCATCAATCATTTGGTCGGTAGAAATACCTGGTACTAAATCTATAATAATTTCAACTTCGGCAGCTGTGTTATCATCAATCTTTTTTATCTTTATCTTACCCTTTTCGTTTGCCAATAGAACACTGTCAATCAATGTTGTAGTGGTTTTACCGAAAGGTAATTCTTTAATAACAAGAGTCTTTTTATCTATAGCTTCAATCTTTGCTCTTACACGAATTTTTCCGCCACGTAAACCCTCGTTATATCTTGATATATCAACATAACCACCTGTTAAAAAATCTGGATAAATCTCAAAATCTTTTTCTAAAAGATATTTTACACAGGCATCAATAAGTTCGTTAAAATTATGCGGTAAAATTTTGGTTGATAAACCAACAGCAATACCTTCGGCACCTTGAGTTAAAAGCAGTGGAAACTTAACGGGTAGGGCGATTGGCTCGTTGTTTCTACCATCATAGGAAGGAGTCCAAAAAGTAGTTTTTGGATTAAAAACAACATCTAAAGCAAATTTAGATAAACGAGCTTCGATATATCTAGGAGCAGCTGCACGGTCGCCTGTCATTATGTTTCCCCAGTTTCCTTGCATATCTACAAGTAAATCTTTTTGTCCAATCTGAACCAATGCATCGCCAATAGAGGCATCACCATGAGGGTGAAATTGCATTGTGTGACCTATAATATTTGCAACCTTGTTGTATCTGCCATCGTCTAATCGTTTCATAGAGTGGAGAATACGACGTTGTACGGGCTTTAAACCATCATACAAGTGTGGAACAGCTCTTTCGAGAATTACGTACGAAGCATAATCTAAAAACCAATCTTCAAACATTCCCGAAAGTTTAGAAATCTTTTCTGTATTTTCAGTATTTGCTAAACTTTCTTCGCTTTGCTCTTCTATGTTATCTATTTCTTCTGACATTCTCTTTTTAAATTATCAATTAGTAATGTGTAATTAGTAATTGATTGTTAATCATATTTAAACTTTATGAACTTTACAAACTTTCTACTTTAAACTAAACAATTTCTTCTTCAATTCTTAAATTATTAACAATAAACTCTTGTCTATCTTGGGTATTTTTGCCCATGTAGAACTCAAGAATTTCTTGTATATTATCGTATTTTTTCATTACCACAGGACTTAGTCTGATATTTTCGCCAATAAAATCGGAAAATTCGTTAGGTGAAATTTCTCCAAGACCTTTAAATCGTGTTATTTCAGGATTTCCTTTTAATTCGTTTATAGCTTCTTGTCTTTCTTCATCGCTATAGCAGTAGAAGGTTTTTTGCTTGTTTCTAACTCTAAAAAGCGGTGTTTCAAGGATATACAAATGACCTGATTTTATTAACTCAGGAAAAAACTGCAAAAAGAAAGTAAGTAACAACAAACGAATGTGCATACCATCAACATCGGCATCGGTTGCTATAATTACTTTATTGTATCTTAGAGTATCAAGACCGTCTTCAATATTTAGAGCAGCTTGCAGTAAGTTAAACTCTTCGTTTTGATACACAATTTTTTTTGTAAGTCCGTAAGAATTAAGCGGTTTCCCTTTTAAACTAAAAACTGCTTGGGTTTTAACATCACGTGCTTTTGTGATAGATCCACTCGCAGAATCTCCCTCAGTGATAAAAATGCTTGTTTCGTTTGCACGTTCTTTATTAGAGCTGTAGTGTATTTTACAATCTCTAAGCTTTTTATTGTGTAAAGATACTTTTTTAGCTCTTTCTCTGGCAAGTTTTTTAATACCCGAAATTGCTTTTCGTTCTTTTTCAGAAGATTGTATTTTTGCAAGTAAAACCTCTGCCGTAGCAGGATTTTTATGTAAATAGTTATCTAATTTATTTTTAATAGAATCAACAATAAAGTTACGAACACTTGGTCCGTTTGGTCCCATATCTTTAGAACCGAGTTTAGTTTTTGTTTGCGATTCAAAAACAGGCTCTTCAACCTTAATGCTTATTGCAGCAATTATTGATGTTCTGATATCAGAGGCATCGAAACTTTTATTGTAAAATTCTCGAACGGTTTTAACAAGAGCTTCTCTAAAAGCAATTAAATGTGTACCGCCTTGCGTTGTGTGTTGTCCGTTTACAAAAGCATAATATTCTTCGCCATACTGATTTCCGTGAGTTATAGCAACTTCAATATCTTCTTCAATAAAATGAATGATAGGATATAAACCCTCGCCACTCATATTTTCATGAAGCAAATCTAACAAGCCGTTTTTAGAATAAAATTTTTGCTCGTTTAATGTAATTGTTAAACCAGAGTTAAGATAAACATAGTTTCGACACATGGTTTCAATATATTCCATATTGAAATTGTATGTCTTAAATATTTCTGTATCAGCAATAAACTCTACGTATGTACCGTTTTTTTCTTCGGTTGGGATAACATCTGTTTCAGTAGTAACTACACCACGAACAAACTCAACAGTTTTAACCTCGTTTTCACGATAAGAACTGATTTTAAAACTTTCAGAAAGGGCGTTAACTGCCTTTGTACCAACGCCGTTAAGACCTACGGATTTTTTAAATACTTTACTGTCGTATTTAGCACCGGTATTCATTTTAGAAACAACATCTTTTACTTTCCCTAGCGGAATACCACGACCATAATCTCTAATAGAAACGGTGCTTTCGTTTACTTTTATCTCAATAATTTTACCGAATCCCATCATATATTCATCGATGCAATTGTCTAAAACTTCTTTAATTAAAATGTAAATACCGTCATCGGGAGATGTGCCGTCGCCAAGTTTCCCGATATACATACCAGGGCGACGTCGAATGTGTTCCTTCCAATCGAGGGTTTTTATTGAATCTTCTGAATAATCTGCAGTCATACTTATTTTATATCTTCTAACCTTGCAAAAGTAATTAAATAGAATGCACAAAATAGGCATTGTAAAAACTAATTATTAACAAAAAAATTAACAAAAAGTTTTGCTTGTTAATATTCTATTAAGCTCGCTTCTAAAAAATAGTTTTTTAATAATATTTTTATTATTAATAGGTATTAGGATTGAGTAATATTCAATCCACATAACTTTTCGGGTTTTATACTTTGTCTTTTTCCTTTTTTATTCGTTTAAATTTATAAGCGTAACTTAGCTATGCTTAAAATTTTAAACTCTAAAAAAGAAAAAATAAATCCGCATAAATTCCCGAAAAGCTAAATGGATTGAGTATATTAAATGTATATTTGTAATCAATAAATATTTATAATATTGGACAAAACAAAATATAATTTAATTACAATACTTGGAGCAACTGCAACAGGTAAAACTACTGTAGCAGTAGTTTTAGCCGATAGGTTAAACAGTGAAATTATAAGTGCTGATTCACGTCAAGTGTATCGCCGTATGGATATTGGAACGGGTAAAGATATTGATGAATATCAGTTTAACGAAAAACAAATTCCTTATCATTTAATTGATATTGTTGATGCGGGTACAAAATATAATGTTTACGAATATCAAAAAGATTTTTTACAAGCATATAATAAAATATTTGCAAAAGATAAATTACCTGTTTTGTGTGGTGGCACAGGAATGTATATTGATGCTGTAACTAAAGGATACAAGTTGATAAATGTTCCGGTAAACGAAAACTTAAGAGAAAAATTAGAACTTAAAACAAACGAGGAGTTAGAGCAAATTCTTAAATCATTAAAAAATACACATAACAAAAGCGATTTTGATACAAGAAAACGTGCAATAAGAGCTATAGAAATTGAAGATTATTACAAAAATAATCCAGATATATCTTTAGATTATCCAAAATTTAACACATTATTTATTGGTATTGATGTAGATAGAAATACTCGTAGAAAAAGAATAACAAATCGGCTAAAAGCCCGACTAGAAGAAGGAATGATTGAAGAAGTTGAGCAATTGTTAAAATCTGGAATTGCTGCTGAAGACCTTATTTATTACGGGTTAGAATATAAATTTTTAACCATGTATGTTACAGGCGAAATTAACCGTAATGATATGTTTCAAAAGTTAGAGAGTGCAATACATCAGTTTGCAAAACGCCAAATGACATGGTTTAGAGGTATGGAACGCAAAGGAGCTATAATTAATTGGATTGATGGGCGAATGCCTACTGACGAAAAGATTGATAAGATTATTTCATTATTATAGAAATATAAAAAAAGACCTTAGAAAATAAAATCTAAGGTCTTCTTTATTTTAAAACGAACTGTTTCTTATGCTCCTAAAGTAGCAACCATAACAGCTTTTATAGTATGTAAACGGTTTTCTGCTTCGTCAAAAACAATTGAAGCTTCCGATTCAAACACCTCTTCGGTAACTTCTAAACCATCTAAACCAAATTTTTGGAAAATTTCCTCACCAACTTTTGTATCTCGGTTGTGGAATGCAGGTAAACAGTGCATAAATTTAACATTTGGGTTGTTTGTTAAATCCATAGCTTTTTTGTTTACTTGATATGGTTTTAAAAGTTCAATTCTTTCTTTCCATACTTCGTCTGCTTCTCCCATAGAAACCCATACGTCTGTATAAAGGAAATCACAATCTTTAACACCTTCTTCAACGCTGTCGGTAACAGTTATTGTAGCACCTGTTTCTTTTGCAATTTCTTTAGCTATTTTAACTAGCTCATCGCTTGGCTGAACGGCTTTTGGAGCTACAGAACGGAAATCCATTCCCATTTTTGCTGCACCAATCATTAAAGAATTACCCATATTATTACGAGCATCGCCTAAATAAGCAAATTTAACTTTGTGTAATGGTTTGTCAGAATGCTCCATCATAGTTAAAAAATCGGCAAGAATTTGAGTAGGGTGGTATTCGTTTGTTAAACCATTCCATACAGGAACATTTGCAAATTTGCCAAGTTCTTCAACAATTGCTTGTCCAAAACCACGATACTCGATACCATCATACATTCTACCAAGAACACGAGCAGTATCTTTCATAGTTTCTTTTGCACCAATTTGGCTGCCAGATGGTCCTAAATATGTTACATTTCCACCTTGGTCGTACACTGCTGTTTCAAAAGCACATCTTGTTCTGGTAGATGATTTCTCGAAAATTAATGCAATATTTTTACCTTTTAATGTTTGAGCTTCTGTACCAGCATATTTTGCTTTTTTTAGGTCAGCAGAAAGATCTAACATAAATTTAATTTCCTTTGGAGTAAAATCCAATAACTTCAAAAAGTTTCTGTTTCTTAAGTTAAAAGCCATATTATTTATTTTTTAATTTATTATTTATTTTTAATCAGTTTGCAAAATTACAATTTTTATTTAATAGAACCATATAAGAACATATTAGTTTTGATAATGAGAAAAATGACGAATGAAATTAAAGATTAGCGATAGAATTCTTAATTTTTAATTT
>CAZRWZ010000084.1:7162-10537 GCA_964603745.1 uncultured Bacteroidaceae bacterium
AGAAAAATGACGAATGAAATTAAAGATTAGCGATAGAATTCTTAATTTTTAATTTTTAATTTAAAGATTAACCATTTAACCATAGAACCATTTAACAATATAAACCATATAAGAAATATAAGAACATATAAGTTAATGAAAAACAATTATTAACTATAAACTATTAACTATAAACTATTAACTATTTAGTAATTAAGTGTAATTCGTGTACCAATACTTTTATTTTCTAATTGAGTAGCTTCTGTAATTACAGATTTTTCGCCACCATTTTCAACAAAGTTTAGTGCAGCTTTAATTTTTGGAGACATATTTCCTTCGCCAAAAGTTCCATTTTCTATATATTTTTTTGTATCCTTTGCATCTAAAAATTCTAATACTTTTTGGTCAGGTTTTCCAAAGTTTGCATAAACAAAAGGAACATCTGTTAAAATATAAAATTCATCGGCACCAATTCTGTTTGCTAATAGCGACGAAGCGTTATCTTTGTCAATAACAGCTTCAAGAGGTTGTATTAAACCATTTTCATCATGATACACAGGTATTCCTCCTCCGCCTGAAGCTATTACAATATAACCTTCTTTTACAAGTTTTTCTACTACTTTTTCGTTCATTATTTTTATAGGAAGCGGCGATGGAACAACTCTACGCCACGCATCGTCTGCTTTTGGACTTTTTCTAAATTCCCATCCTTTTTCTGCTGATAATTTATCTGCTTCTACTTTGGTGTATATTTTTCCTACTCTCTTTGTTGGGTTTTTAAAACCAGGGTCGTTTTTATCGACAACAACCTGTGTTACAAGAGATATTATTTCTTTGTCGATACCTTCTTGTATTAAAATATTTTTAAGATTTCGTTCTATCATATATGCAATTCCGCCTTGAGAATTAGCAACACAAATATCTAAAGGCATTGCCGGTATATCGTATTTACTTAATCCGGCATCGTTTTGCAAAAGAATATTGCCTACTTGAGGTCCATTGCCGTGTGAAATTACTAAATCGTATCCTTCTTTTATTAAATGAATAAGATTTTTAAGTGTGTCAATAGAATTTTGATTTTGTTCTTCAATAGTTCCTCTTTCGTCTCCTCTAAGGAGGGCGTTGCCTCCTAATGCTACAACAGCTAATTTCTTTGTCATACTATCGTTTTTTAAAATGAGCGTAAAAATATTAAAAAAAAGCATATACTTTGATGATAATTGTTGATTTTTTATTTTTATTAGATTTATATTGTATTTTTTTGCAGTATATTACTGATAATAAGTATTATATTCTTTTGGTAAAACTTATTTTGTAGAGTTTATTTTTGTATATGAGGGTTTGGTTTTCGATTATTCTATTGCTGCATTTAGAGATTGTCTAATAAAGTCCGACTTCTGCGTTGTTGCTCAAAATCTAAATACTCAAAGATCTTAGTATTCTGCGGTTTGATTTTTTCACACATCATTGAACTCGAACATTATAGTTCAATCTATTGACTTTATGGATAATTACTATTTAGGATGGTATTGATTAAAAAACTAATTTTTAGAACTACCTTTTACTAAGTTTTTTAGCAAATTTTTCTGTTTCTTTCTTTACAATCTTTGCACTATCAAAATACCCTTTTGCCGTTTTAGCACAACTTGCATATTTAAACTTTTTGTGTAGTTTATCAATTATTATTTTGCTTAATTCCTCAATGTTCTTTATATCTTGCATTGTACAAAATAAAACAAACTATTTTATTTATATAATGAGAATTGTCATTATAATCTCAATACATTTAGTTTTTATCTGAAATCCGCAAGTTAGGCTTTACTTTGTTATTATATCCGTAGGTTTACTTTTAAAATATTAATAGTCAGGGCTTCACTATTTAAATTAAAGTGAAACTGATTAATATTTAACAACTTATAAACGAACAACATGAAACCCTAACTTGCGTATTTTAGGTCTGTTATAAATTAAATTCATTTTTAACAGCATCAACAAAATCTAGTTTTTCCCAAGTAAATAATTCAACTTCCATTTCTTTATCGCCAAAATAATCTGAAGTAAATTGTTTTTTTACTATTTGCGGTTTTCTTCCCATATGTCCGTATGCAGCTGTTTCGGAATAAATTGGATTACGCAATTTAAGACGTTTCTCAATTGCAGCCGGTTTTAAATCAAAGATAGTTTTAATTTTTTCGGCAATTTCACCATCAGTTAAATTTAGTTTCGATTTTCCGTAAGTATTAACATAAACACCAACCGGTTCGGCAACACCAATTGCATAAGAAAGTTGAACAAGCACTTCGCTTGAAACTCCTGCTGCTACCATGTTTTTAGCAATATGTCGAGATGCATAGGCAGCCGAACGATCAACCTTGCTTGGGTCTTTTCCTGAAAAGGCACCGCCACCATGAGCTCCTTTTCCGCCATAAGTATCTACAATAATTTTTCTGCCCGTAAGACCCGTATCACCGTGTGGTCCACCAATTACAAATTTACCTGTTGGGTTTACGTGGTAAGTAATATCGTTGTTGAATAAAGCCTGAATTTTGTCAGATAATTTTTCTTTTAATCGAGGTACTAATATATTAATTACATCGCTTTTTATTTTTGCCAACATAATTTTTTCGTCTTGGTCGAAATCGTCGTGCTGTGTAGAAATAACAATTGTGTCAATTCTAATAGGTTTGTCATCGTCAGAATATTCTATTGTTACTTGCGATTTAGAGTCGGGACGTAAATAAGGCATTAAATCGCTGTTTTTTCTGATATCAGCAAGTTCTATTAATAATTGATGTGATAAATCTATTGCCAAAGGCATATAATTTTCGGTTTCGTTTGTTGCGTAACCAAACATCATTCCTTGGTCGCCTGCACCTTGCTCGTTTTTTTCGTTTTTTTCGTTTTCTGATGCAACACCACGGTTGATATCGTCGGATTGCTCGTGAATTGCAGAAAGAACTCCACAGGAATTTCCATCAAATTGATATTCGCTTTTTGTGTAACCAATATGGTTGATTGTTTCGCGTGCAATATGTTGTATATCAACATAAGTTTCGGTTCTTACTTCGCCTGCTAAAACAACTTGACCAGTTGTTACAAGAGTTTCTATTGCTACTTTAGAGTTTGCGTCAAATGCAATAAATTGATCTAATAGTGCGTCAGAAATTTGGTCTGATACTTTATCAGGGTGTCCTTCTGATACTGATTCTGAGGTAAATAAATATGACATTTTTTTTAAGTTTAATAATTTTATATTTAAAATTTAGATTTGAGAGTTCACAACTTAAAAAAAAAGGTCGGTTTAGCATTTTTTGTGTGGTTGCAATCAACTCAAATCTTTCCACTTTTTTAATTAAGTACAAAGTTATGTATTATTTGTATTTTGTCAAAATTATT
>CAZRWZ010000085.1:0-10530 GCA_964603745.1 uncultured Bacteroidaceae bacterium
AAGCGTATAATCTCGAATAAATACAAACCTATAATATGTCTAAAAGCTGTTTTAAAGATGATATTTCTTGCATATTAGATAAGCTTTTCACCTTATTTTTATGTAGATTAAAAAATATACTTTTAAATCCAAAATTATAAGCCCCTAAAATATCAATTTTATAATCATCGCCTATCATAATACTTTCATTTTTTTTAGCATTTAATGAGCTTAATGCAAAATGAAAAATATCGTGATGTGGTTTTTGGCGACCAACATCTTCTGAACAAATAATTTTTTTAAAGTATTTTTCTAAACCACAATTTTTTAGTTTAGTGTATTGAACTTCTTTAAACCCATTTGTAATAATTGCAAGTGTATATTTATTATACAAATATTCTAAAACTTCTATAGTATATGGAAATAGTTGCGTTTTTGTTGGGCTTATGCTAATATAATCATCACCCATTTTTTTAGCTAAATTTTCATCATTAACACCAAATTCTGCTAAAGTTAATAAAAATCGTTTATTCCTTAGCTCTTCTTTTTTAATTTCTCCTAATCTATATTTTGCCCACAATTTTTCGTTATGATATTTATATTTCGTAATAAATGTATCAAAATCCGGAAAAATTTCCGATAAATTATATTTTTCAAAAATATCTGAGAAAGTTACAATAGAATTTTTCTCAAAATCCCATAAAGTTCTGTCTAAATCAAAAAATATAAATTTTATTTCATTCATATGTGGTAGAAGACTTCTGTTAATTATTTTTTTACCAAGATTTTAATTCTCCGTTTAAAAATTTTATTGTTCTGTTAGAATATGTCCATTCTTCTTTTAAACCTTCTGATGAATTAACAGAGGTTCTGTTTGTTGGTTGCCCCAAAGATTCAACAACCATACCATGGCTCATACCTTTCCACAGTTGTTTGTTTATTATTTTCACGGCTTTATCATGTCCATAAAGCTTAGCTATTCGTTTGTATCTTGGCGAATTTATATCAACAGTATTAATAGTAGTTGTTGATGCAGCTTTTTTGACAGGTTTTTTCCCTTTCATAAAACTATTTAGTTCGGGGTTAGAGCTAATGCTAGTGTAACTAACCCACCCAAATTTGCCATTATATGCAGCTTTAATATACGAACCATGTTTTTCTTTATACAATATGATAGGTTCTCCTGCTTTTATTGTTGTAATAATATTTGCTGTTGACGAAGAATTATCTCTAAGAACTGCTCCACCACTACCTGTTTTGGTTTCAATTCTATTATTACCAGAACCTTCAAACACAACATTAGCAGTACCATTTTTCAACTTTTCCATTTCGGTATTAACAGCTTTAAGCTTGGCTTGTAATCTTGTAATTTCATTAGTTAGCTGTATTCTCTCTATACGTAACTGATCATAAGTTTTATTTTGAGAAAAAGAATTTAGAGTTAAAGTTCCTAAAAATAGAATAAACAAATATTTCATATCACTTAAAGTTTTAAAATAAAAACAAAAATAAACTTTTTATTAGTAAAAAAGATTAAAAAAAATAAATTTATCAGATAAACGAACTAAGCTTTTTTAACTTTCGACCTATTTTTTTATACCTTTGCAACAAATGGGAAGAATATTATCTATAGATTACGGAACAAAGCGTGTTGGGCTTGCTGTTACAGACCCCTTGCAAATAATTGCTACAGGTTTAGATGTGATTCATTCTAAAGATGTTATTGATTTTTTGAAAGAGTATGACAAAAAAGAAAATATTGAAAGTTTTGTTGTTGGTCATGCAAAAAAAATTGATAATACCGACTCCGATTCAATGAAACATATTGTCCCATTTGTAAATAGATTAAAAAAAGTTTTTCCCGAAAAAAAAATTGAAATGATTGACGAAAGATTTACCTCTGTAATTGCACAACGAGCAATAATTGATGCAGGAGTAAAAAAAATGGCACGCAGAAATAAAGAAAGAGTTGATTTAGTTAGTGCTGTTTTAATTCTTCAAACATATTTAGAAAAAAGAAACAATTTATTATGATTTACCCGATATATTTAATAGGCACACCGGTTTTAAGAAAAGTAGCCAAAGATATTGATGAAGATTATCCCGATTTGGAAGAGTTTATTAAAAACATGTGGAACACAATGTATAAAACCGACGGCATTGGTCTTGCAGCACCACAAGTAGGGAAATCTATAAGGCTATTTGTTATTGATGGAGAGCCAATGAAAGAAGAATATCCAGAACTCGAAGGCTTTAAAAAATGCTTTATCAATGCACAAATAACCGAAGAAGGTGACGAAAAATGGTCGTTTAACGAAGGTTGTTTAAGCATTCCCGAAATAAGGGAAGATGTTTCTCGTCCTAAAAAAATTAGACTGGAATACTACGACGAAAATTGGAAATTTCACGATGAAGTTTTTGAAGGCGGACAAGCAAGAATTATGTTGCACGAATACGATCATTTAAACGGGATTCTTTTTACAGATAAGGTTTCGCCTATAAGACGTAGGTTGTTAAAAAACAAACTAAATCAAATTGCAAAAGGTAAGGTAATACCAAAATACAAACATGTTTTAGCACGATAAATTATTAACTTTAATGTATTTACTATGAAAAAGATTTTATTATTTACACTTATTACTTCATTGTTTCTTGTTTCGTGTATTAATGAAAAAGATACAAAAAACAAAGATTTATTAAGAAAAGACATTAGCAGATTAGAGAAAAAAATATTCTCTGATAAAAATTACTCTCCTGTAGAATCTGATATAGATTCAATGATATTATTATATAATAATTATATTGAAGAATACTATAATGACACATTAAAAGTATTGTATATGTTTAAAGAAGCAGGTTTGTTAAGGGTTAATCGAAAATTTGAACACGCTGTTGCACTTTTTGAAGATATAAATTCAAATTATCCCGATTTTGAAAAAGCTCCTGACGCATTACTTTACGAAGCAATGATTTATGGCGATGATTTAAAAAACGAAGTAATGGCAGAAAAAAAATATAAAGAATTTATCTCAAAATATCCAAATAACCCATACAGAAAAGATGCCGAAGAATTAATTAAATTATTAGGCAAATCTGATAAAGAAATAATGGAAATATTATTAAAAAACGATTCAATAAAATAACAATTTGTTTTGATAGAATTTTTCTATAACATAGATATTAATCCATTAATATTAATTTTAATTCTTGCATTTGCAGGTATTGTACAAGTATTTTACTATCTATTCTTTTATATCAGAATTGCTTTTAAAGACACCGAGAAAACAGAAGGATTTTCTGAAAACTTATCGGTTGTTATTTGTGCAAGAAACGAAGGCGAAAATCTTAAAAAATACATTCCATTAATTGCTAATCAAAACTACAAAAACTTTGAAGTGGTTGTAGTAAATGACTGCTCTGCCGATGATACAGAGTTTATATTAGATTTTTTGGAAAAGAAATATGCTAATCTTAGACACACAACAATAAAAGAAGATAGTAAATTTTCGCATGGTAAAAAATTAGCATTAACAATAGGTATTAAATCTGCAAAAAACGAGCATTTAATTTTAACCGATGCAGATTGTTATCCGGCAAGTGAAAATTGGCTTAAAGAAATTTCGCAAAATTTTAATAAAGATAAAACTATAATTATTTCATATGGAGCTTTCGAAAAAGCTAAAGGATTTTTAAATAAATTTATTCGTTTCGATAATTTTTTCAATTCAATTCAATTTTTATCTTTTGCAAAGGCCGGCATTCCATATATGGGAACAGGTAGGAATATGGCTTATAAAAAATCTTTATTTATAAAAAACAAAGGTTTTGCGTCGCATTATAATATTATGTCGGGCGACGACGATTTGTTTGTAAACGAAAATGCAAACAAAGAGAACACCAAGCCTGTATGTTCTCAAGAAAGTTTTACATACTCACCTGCTAAAACATCTTTTGTTAAAATGTATCAACAAAAGCTGAGACATCTTTCTACAGCAAAAAAATACAAATTTTATCATAAGTTTTTATTAAGTCTTGAACCATTTAGTAGAATCTTATTTTATAGCTTATCAATTTTAGTTTTAAGTTTTTTATTTAATTATTTGATATTAGCATTTGTAATTTTTGTATTGATTGTTAAACTTTTAGTATTAAAAATAGCTTCAAATAAAATGAAAGAAAAAGATTTATTTGTTTTTTCATTAATGTTTGATATGTTTTTACCAATATTCTATTTATTTTTACACACAAATAATATTTTAGTTAAACGTAGAAAATGGAGTTAAACCCAAATTTTTCGGAAAAAGCAAGTAAAGATTACATGTATGTTAAGGCTGCTGTGAATGGAGACCAGCAAGCTTATGCTGAACTACTTAATCGTTACAAAGATTCCATATATTTTATGTTGCTAAAAATTGTAAACAACAAAGATGATGCAGAAGATTTAACTATTGAAGCATTTGGTAAAGCCTTTAAAAATCTGCATCAATATTCTCCAAAATATGCATTTAGCACTTGGTTATTTAAAATTGCAAATAATAATTGTATAGATTTTCTTAGAAAAAAGAAAAGTATCACAGTATCTTTCGATAACAATCCTTCGGAAATTGGAATTGATAATAATATTTCGTTTAAAGCATCGAATTTAGACCCTGAAGAAAATATGATTAAGTCGCAAAAGACTATCATTATGCGAAATATTGTAAAAAAGCTAAAACCTCGATACCGAAATTTAATTGAGCTTAGATATTTTAAAGAATATTCTTACGAAGAAATTGCTACCGAATTAAATTTACCATTAGGCACAGTAAAAGCACAGCTATTTAGAGCAAGAGAATTACTTTATAATATATTAAGAAGAAGCGACGGTAAAATTTAATTCTATTGATTTTGTTTCAAAATTTCTTTGTTAATCTCTTTTACAAAACTTGGCCCGTTATAAATAAATCCTGTAAATATCTGAACTAAAGATGCTCCTGCATTTAATTTGTCTATTGCATCTTGTGCTGTCATAATTCCTCCAACACCAATAACCGGTATAGTTTTGTTAGATTTATCTACAATATATTTTATAATTTCTGTAGATTTATCTGTTAATGGTTTTCCACTTAAACCACCATTTCCTATTTCATTTATAAATTCTTGTTCGTAGCTTAAACCATCTCTTGAAATTGTGGTATTTGTTGCAACAATTCCGTCAGTTTTTGTAGTAGTAACAATTTCTATTATATCATCTAATTGTTCAAAAGTTAAATCTGGTGCAATTTTTAATAAAATGGGTTTGTGTCCTCCCTTTTGTTCATTTAGTTTTTTAAGCTTGCTAAGTAGTTTTGTTAATGGTTCTTTGCCTTGCAATTCTCTTAAATTTGGAGTGTTGGGAGAGCTTACATTTACCACAAAATAATCTACATAATTATATAGTGCATTAAAAGCTTTTATATAATCGTCGTCTGCTTTTTCGTTAGGAGTAATTTTGTTTTTACCAATATTTCCGCCAATAATAATGTTTGATTTTTTTGCACGCAATTTATTTATCATTTCATAAACACCCTTATTATTAAACCCCATACGGTTAATTATGGCACTATCATTAATTAAACGAAACATTCTAGGTTTTGGATTACCGGGTTGTGCTTTTGGGGTAACTGTTCCTATTTCAATAAAACCAAAGCCCAAATATCCCAACATATCAAATACTTCTGCATCTTTATCTAAACCTGCAGCTAAACCAATAGGATTCGGAAATTTTAAACCGAAAACTTCTGTTTCTAATTCTTTGTCTGCAAAATAAAATAACGATTTAAAAATTGATTTTAATCCTAGTTTTTCACTTAGTAATAACATTTTAAAAGTAATACTATGTGCTTTTTCAGGGTTATATTTAAATAATATTGGTCTTATTATAGATTTGTACATTAGTCTAATTTTTTTATTCGAGCAAAAGTAATAAAAAACTTAGCGTAATTATCTATTTAATGATGTTAAAAAAAACATTTTTTTTAACATCATTAAAGGGGAGTTTTAAAAATTAGTTTTTCAAAATAATTAATGTGTAAAAAGCCAAAAAGCTAAATGGATTGAGTTTATAGACAGGCTCTATCTAATAACATTAACTGTACCCGATTTCTCATACTCCACACCATTTTCATCTTTATAAATAAGTAACCATTTATAAATACCCGGTTGAACATTGTGTCCATTAGCTGTACCGTCCCAAGCTCTAAAAATATCATCAGAATTATAAATTAATTCACCCCAACGATTATAGATACTTATATTAAAATTATCTAAATCTATACCATTACCTACTACATAAAACTTATCGTTAATACCATCATTATCAGGAGAAAAAGCAGTTGGAACATATATTGTAATAACATTTTCTACCTTAATGTGAGACAAAACACTATCTAAACAACCATGTTCTGATTCTACTATTAAGCTTATAGAATATTCGTTGGCAAAATTGGCATAAGTATGAATAGGACTTTCTATTATAGAAGAATCTCCATCGCCAAACGACCAATAATTGTAGAAATTATCTGTTGAATGATTCTCAAAATATACCTCAGGGTTTAAAATATCAACTAAATCAGGATTTGCAAAAAACTTTGCCTCTGGTAATTTATATACCTCAATCATATTTTCAATGGTTAAAGAATTTTTGCAACCTTCGGCAGAAAATACATCTAAATGAACATCAAATATCCCTGAACTCTTAAAAATATGAACTGGATGTTTGTCTGTTCCTATATTTGAAGGGTCTGTATCTCCAAAATCCCAAACATATGTTTGTCCTATATCAGGGCTTTGTTCGTTAAAATAAACAGTTAATGGTTGACAACCAGAGTTTATATCAGAAGTAAACGATATTGGTGGAGTGTCTAAAACATGAATACTTACGGCCGCAGAAGCTGTTGGAGAGCCGCAATCATCAGAAACTGTAACTATATATGTTATAGTGTTTTCAGGATAAATAATATGTGGATTTGTAACAGTATCAGTTTGCGATGTAAATATATAGTTACCATTTCCTCCATCAGGATATAAGGTAATTAAAACATTATCGCCAGGGCATATATTAGTATCATTAGCCATTATTGTAGTAGAAATTGCAGGATAAACATCAACAGTTCTACTTGCTGATGCCTTACAGTTATTAGCATCGGTAACACTTACACTGTAAGATGTTATTGAAACAGGTGTTACATTAATAGGATTTATTGTTTCTGCATTATTCCAAATATATGTATATGGATTTGTTCCTCCAGTTGCAAGAGCCATTAAACTAGTATTTTGTCCGATACAAATTTTAGGAACTTCAGGAATATTTACCTCTAATTTATTTGGCTCATCAATATTAATTCCGTTAACTAGTAAGAAGCAATTATTAGCATCTGTAACCGACACATTATATGAACCTGCATTTAATGCAGATACATCTGGTGTTGTTCCTGCATTATGCGACCAATTATATGTATAAGGTGGTGTTCCTCCACTAATATCAACAGATGCACTACCATCTGAATATCCCCAACAAGAAGTTGGGCTTGTTGTTGTTGAATCATTTACTAATGCAGTTGGTTCTGAAATTGTGTATGTATTATATCCTACACAACCATTATTGTCTGTAAGTGTTACATCATATTGACCTGCTAAAACACCTAAAATATTTTGATTAGTACTAGCATTAGACCAAATATAAGTATAAGGTCCTGTGCCTCCGGTTGGTGTAACATAAACATTTCCCATTGCTTCGCCAAAACATGGAGAATCATCGCCTGTGATATCACTTGTCAAAGGAATATTTGGTTGTGTTAAGTATATTGATGATGTTGTAGTACAGTTGTTTGCATCGGTAACTGTAACATCATATTGTCCAAAATATAAACTTGTAATATTTGCGGTAGTTCCTGTAAAACTTGATGGTCCTGTCCACGAATAAGAATAAGGTGGTGTGCCTTCTTGTGCTGTTACTGTGGCTTCTCCATCGTTATTACCAAAACAACTAATATCTATTCCTGCTGTAGAGGCGGTTAAAAGAGTAGGTTCTGTAATTTGAGCCGAATCTTGTGATACACAGCCAAATTTATTCTTAAATGTTACATTATACTCTCCTTTACATAAACTTGTTGCCGGATTTGAAGTTTGTCCATTATCCCATAAGTATGTATATGGAGTATAGTTATCTTGCGGTGTTGCTAGTAATTCTCCGTTACAATCGCTAAAACATAAATTGTTTGTTGGGGTAATATCTATTGACGGATTTGGAGATACAAAAACACTAATACTTGTATCGTTTAAACAACCAGTATCATCAATATGTAACGAAACTATTTTATCTCCTGATGATGACCAATTTACTGTATGCGGGCCTATTGTATTTGCATCGGTGGGGTTGCCTCCTGCAAAACCCCAAGTATAACTTGTGTTTGCTCCTGCAGAGCCGATATAAGTAATGTCTATATCTTCATTAATACAGATAGAATCTTTTGATATTGTAAAAGTGGCTGTTGGTGGTGGTATAACAGTAATTGTCATACTAACTGTTGTATCTTGTTGGCAAGGTGTTCTAACCTGAACTGTATGGGTTTCTGTTGTATTTGGTGTTACACTAATACTTGTACCTGTACTTCCATCGTCCCATAAATATTCAACAATACTTTCATCTTGTAACGGATTTATTGTAACATTTAAATCTACAGAAAGTCCTAAACAAATTGTTGTATCAGGAGTTATTACAGGGTCTAAATTAAAATTATCAAATATCCAAATTGTATCTGTTGTAGAAGATGGTGTGCAAGGGCAACCATTTAATAAACTAAAAATAATATATTCATCGGTTTCTTGTATATTATCCCATAAACCATCGTAAAATAAGGTATCGGTATATTCTCCGGGTAATATCATTAAATTAGTATTACTTGTTGTGTAATCCACTCCATTTATAGCAGTCCCATCAAGCATTAAATCAATAAATATAGTATCTAACATTACAATAGCTGATGTATCTACCCTGCTGAAAACCCAATAGTTACTACAACCTTCATACACATCATGATTTGTTCCAACTGTAGAAGTATTTTGCATATTTACTTCTCCTCCGGAATTAAAACTTCCTTCTTCGAAAAAAACATAAGTTGTTAAAATATTATCTTGTGCATCTCCTACAACAAAACGAATATGATATGTTTCGCAAGGAGTTAAGCCTGCCATAATTGCTGTCATTGGTACTGTGTATCCATTTACATTAAAATCACTACTAATGATATTATCAATATAATATTGAGGATTATGTGTGCTAGTACAGCTTCCTAAATTTACAGCAGGAGATCCATTAATTGAAGATATTGTGATAGCATCGTTTGTATTCGGAACTAATGCAATATTTATTGCATTATCGGTGTATGGTCCATTAATTCCGGACCCTGATAAGAAAAATGCAAAAGCATCATTATATTCTGTACACTCATACATATGATACTCTTCTGAAGCAAATACGAAATTAAATATTGTTGTATCATCACTTGGTACAAAATCAAATTCTAATATAACCATATCATTTATACTACTTATAAATTCTCCTGTTAAATTATCATTTGCTACATTTAATAAATCATTTACAATTGAAGATTGAGGATTATCGTAATCTAAACTACTTCCCGCATCTAAAGTATTATTAATATCATTAACTGCACCACAAGCAATAACCACTCCTGAATTAAACCCTGTTACATCTCCATTAGAGAAATAACCTATTGCAGAATTAGGTCCGTAAAAATGTGTGTTATTGGCCTCTAAACAGCCTGTAATAAGCACCTCTTCTACTAATTCTTGCGGGGTGTAAGTATCTATATCAACACTAATAACATCTCTTGTATAAGCACATATGTCAAAATCACCTGAAGGATTCATATTTGGATCAGGATTCTCAATCCAAACTCTAATCCAAACAGTTTGTCCGTTTAATGTATTTATGGTTAAAGATACTGGCATTCCAATTCCTCCCATTTCTTCTGATAAAGAACAATTTTCTTCTGTTAAATTATTGCAATCTGCACCGGAATATATTGTAATTCCATATTGAGTTGGACTTTGTGGAGTAAGTTGCAAAATAAAAGTTTCATCATTGTTAGGTATAGTTGCCTGAAACCAAACATCATAGCCAATAGTACCCATTGAACAAGAAGGATTTGCTACACTAGAATTTGTTGCATCAACATTAGAAAATGTTTGAGTATTACAAGATGTATCAACAGGTATAGTTATAGCCTCGCAAGGACCATCATTGCTAGGTGGTGTTGGCAAAGGCATAGGTAACGATGTTGAAGAATTATTACCAAAAGATAATAAACTTATCACTGAAAAAGCAAGCAATATATAATATTTCATAGTAGGTAGTTTTATATTAATATAACTTATTTATATATGACTCCATTATTTTCAAATGGTTGCCTTAAAATTAAAAAAAAATACAAAAAATTACTATATAGTGTCTACTGAAAACTATGATTTTAACATTTGTAAATGCAAACTTATAAGTACATATGTTTT
>CAZRWZ010000086.1:0-10499 GCA_964603745.1 uncultured Bacteroidaceae bacterium
TTTCAGAATATAAAAATCTAATACACCTCAGAGCTTTTCAGCAGACCCTAATTATAAATTTTTAAAACAATTTGAAGAATTTCATTTAAGTAGAGATAATGGAATAAATGGTTTTAATGCTTATTTGCGAAGTATTAAAGCTGTATTTAATAAAGCTATAAAAGAAAATATCATTTCTCCCGAATATTATCCGTTTAGAGATTACAAGATAAAACAAAAGAAAACTATAAAAAGAGCAATCACTAAAGAAGAAATGCAGAAAATTGTAGATTTAGATTTAGAAAAAGAAAGTTATTTGTGGCATGCCCGAAACTACTTTTTATTTAGCTTTTCTACTATTGGAATGTCGTGGGTTGATATGGCTTTATTAAAACCAGAAGATATTCATAACGATAGAATTATTTATAGACGGTCTAAAACACATAAGGAATATAATATTAAGATTAATAATCAAATTAAGGAAATACTTGAATATTATTTAAATATGAATAATACATACATATTCCCGATTATAAAAAAAGATGATGAATTAGATAAAAGAAATGATATTAAAAACAGGTTAAGACGTTATAATGAAAATCTAAAAAGAATTGGTAAAAAGATTAAAAGTTCAATTCCTTTAACATCTTATGTTGCTCGTCATTCGTGGGCTTCAATTGCTAATTTCTCGGGAGTTCATATTGGTATTATATCACAAGGCTTAGGACACGAGGATATTAAAACAACTCAAACATATTTAGCTAATTTTGATTATTCAGACATTGATAGTGCAAACGAAAATATATTACAGCAATAACCAATTATAGCCAATATTATTTGTTTATTGGCTATAATTGGTTACATTTGTGCTTTAATATTGTAATATGAAGAATGATATAACAAAATATTTTAATAGTTCTAAACCGTTTACAAAGAACGATTTATTAGACTATTATTTACAAACTGAGAAGAGTGTAAATAATAATACTTTGCTTTATCGTATAGCTAAGCTAAAAAAAGAAAATATTATTAAATCTATTGGTAAAGGAATATATCTTATAACGAATAAAAAAATATTTCAACCCGAACCTGATAATTTAATGAAAAAGATGAAGAAAATATTCTCATCTACTTATACAGATATTAATTATTGTACTTGGAAATCAAATTCTTTGTATAGTTTTATGGTTCATCAGCCATTTATATCATTTTATGTTTTTGAAGTTGAAAAAGACATATTGAAAGAAACATTTAATTTATTTAAAGACAATGGTTTAAATGCATTCTATCAGCCAAACGAAGAAATGATTGATGATTATTTATCACAAACAAAGAATGCAATAATTATTAAGCCTTTAATATCTAAATCGCCAACTTATCTATCTAAATCTGTAAATATGGCTTCGATAGAGAAAATACTTGTAGATATTTATTACGATAGGGAAATATATCCTGTTTTTAATTTATCAGAACAGAAAAATATTTTTGAAAATATTAATGAGAACTACATTTTAAATTTTTCTAAACTCTTTACTTATTCTGGTAGAAGAAGTGGGAAAAATGAATACAAAGAATTTATAGAAACAAATTTTGAGAACTTAGTTTATAAAAAATGATATTAAAAGAATCTTATAATATAGTAAGAATAGCTCAGTTTAGAAAGCAAAAAGATTTTAATAAAACTGACCCTGCTATTATCGAGAAAATGATAAGAGCATTAGTTTTGTTGGAGCATTTATCTGAAAGTAAATTAAATTTTATTTTTAAAGGAGGAACTTGTTTAATTTTACTTTTAAAACAAGCTAACAGGTTTTCAATAGATATTGATATTTTAACATCTGAAACAAGACAAGATTTAGAGAATATTTTAGACCAGATTATTATTAATTCCGATTTTATAAGTTATAAATTAGACGATAAACGCAGTTATAAAGAAGGTATTCCAAAAGCACATTATAAGTTTTATTGGACAGAAGATAAGAAAGATTATATTTTGCTTGATATTTTATTTGAAAAACACGCTTATCCACAAATTATTGATAGCAAAATAGAAACTAACTGGTTGATAACGCAACAACCAATTATTAAAGTTAAAGTTCCTTCAAAAGAATCAATACTTGGCGATAAATTAACTGCTTTTGCACCAAATACCATTGGTGTTCCTTATGGCAAAAACAAAGAAACCGAAATTATAAAACAATTATTTGATGTTTCAATTTTAATAGATGAGATAAATGATATTGAAACTGTACATCAATCGTTCTACAAAATAACCGAAAACGAAATAAAATACAGAAATCTTGATATTACACCCGATGAAGTATTAAATGATATTTTTGCAACAGCATTATTATTATCTAAAAGAGAAAAAAATACTAACGAACCCGATAAATCAAAATTTAAAGAATTACAATCAGGATTAAGGAGTTTTAATAATTTCTTAATTAAAGGTAGTTTTAGGATAGAACACGCTATTGAAGCATCGGCAAAAGTAGCTTGGTTTGTTATTAAACTTAAACAATCTGATTTTTCATCATTTGAATTATACAATTCTAAAACAACCGAATTAAAAGAGTGGAATATTTCGGATACGAGATTTAACCATATTCAAAGATTGAAGAAAACAAATAAGATTGCTTATTATTATTGGGTAGAATGTTTAAATAAAATTCAAGGATAAATGCAAATAACCATAAATAAAGAAGCCTAAGCTGAATTTTTAGATAATCTGATAAACGATTTAAGTAACGAAAATAACGAAAGTTCAAGTAGTAAGTTTTATAAGATTGATAAAGATGTTATAAATTATATTTTAAACAAAAATGACGAAGGAAAAGCAGAGTTAAACACTATTTTAAAGAATTTATATTCATTTTTAGAAAAAAATAAGAATAATAGTGATTTTTATTCAATGCTATTAGATAACAATACGCTTTCATAATATTTTAAATAATAAAAGCCAAACATTTCTGCTTGGCTTTTACTCCCAGTGGTCCCTCAAGGGCTCGAACCTTTTCCGATAGCTATCGGAACCCTGATTATGAGTTGTATTTGTTAAGTAATTTTTCAATTATTTCAGGATATTTTTTAAGATTTCTAATATAAACCTTGCTTTTCATCTTTTTTATATGTTTTTCTACATTGCGTGCTTGTTCATTATCTTTACACTCAATTTCTAAAAAGACTTTCCAATCATCAGTAAATTTTGTGTATTTGTTATCATAATAATGTTGTAAATGATGTTTCAATCTCTCTTCTACCGAAAGTGTTGTAAAACCAATATAAAATTTGTCGTAAGATTGACTGTATAATATATAACAATACGCTTTCATAATATTTTAAATAATAAAAGCCAAACATTTCTGCTTGGCTTTTACTCCCAGTGGTCCCTCAAGGGCTCGAACCTTGGACCCCCTGATTATGAGTCAGGTGCTCTAACCAGCTGAGCTAAGGGACCTATTCACTTTTTGTGAATGCGACTGCAAAAGTAATAGATTTTTTTTTAATTTGAAAATATTTTTTCGATAATTTTTTTATAATTTTTCTTTCAAGAATTTTCCTGTCAAAGATTTTTTATTTTTAATAATTTCTTCGGGTGTTCCTTCAAAAACTATTTCGCCACCATATTTTCCACCACCCGGACCTAAATCAATAATATGGTCGGCAGATTTAATAATATCTAAATTATGTTCAATAATTATTACAGTGTTTCCTTTAGCAATTAAACGATTAATTGATTTCAAAAGTTTTTCTATATCGTGAAAATGCAAGCCTGTTGATGGTTCATCGAAAACAAAAATTATTGGGCGATTTGTTTCTTTGCTTAAAAACGAGGCAAGTTTTATTCTCTGCGATTCTCCCCCCGAAAGTGTAGAAGAAGATTGCCCCAGTTTTACATATCCAAGTCCAACATCTTCGAGCAATTGCAGTTTTGCAAGTATTTTCTTTTCGGTACTAGCCGATGCGGTGCTAAAAAAATTAATAGCCTCACTCACAGTCATATCTAAAATATCAGAAATACTTTTTTCTCTATATTTTACATCAAGTATATCTTTTTTAAAGCGTTTACCTTTGCATACATCGCAAACCAAATGTACGTCTGCCATAAACTGCATTTCAATTTTTATTACTCCCTCGCCTTGGCATTCGTCGCAACGTCCACCATCAACATTAAAAGAAAAATGCGAAGGTTTATATCCATTTATTTTAGATGCTTGTTGATTTGCAAAAAGCTTACGAATTTCGTCGTATGCCTTAATATATGTAACAGGGTTTGAACGTGATGATTTTCCAATAGGATTTTGATCTACAAATTCTATATCGCTAACTAAATTTATATCGCCTGTTATAGCTTCGTGAGAACCGGTTTTTGCACCATAACCTTGATAAATCTTTTTTAGTCCCGGAAAAAGAATTTTTTTAATCAAAGTTGATTTTCCCGAACCACTGACTCCTGTAATTAATGTAAGCAAATTTAACGGAATTTTAACAGAAATATTTTTCAAATTATGCTCGCTTGCTCCTTTTATCTCAATATATTTTGATGATTTTCGGCGAATTTCAGGTAGTTTAATTTCTTTTTTACCTGTAAGATAATCGGCAGTTAAGCTATTTTTTGCTTTAATCAGCTCCTCCCATTTACCTTCAAAAACCACTTCTCCCCCATTATTACCTGCAAGCGGCCCCATATCAATAATATGGTCGGCATTTCGCATTAAATCCTCGTCGTGTTCAACCACTACCACTGTGTTACCAATATCTCGCAATTCTTTAAGTATTGATATAAGTCGCTCGTTATCATAAGGGTGCAATCCTATACTTGGCTCATCTAAAATATAAAGCGAGCCAACCAAAGAGCTACCAAGCGATGTTGTTAGATTTATTCGCTGGGTTTCTCCCCCCGAGAGTGTTGCTGTGTTACGGTTTAATGTAAGATAGCTTAGTCCTGTGCTTATTATAAAATCTATTCTATCCATAACTTCCTGCACAATTCTTTCGGCAATAATGCTATCATTTTTAGATAGTTCTAATGTTTCAAAAAAATCTTTAAGCTCATCAAAAGGCAAAAGCACAAGTTCTGTTATCGATTTTCCGCCAAGTTTAACATAGTTAGAACTTTGTTTTAAACGAGCACCTTTGCAAACAGGGCAAACAGTTTTGCCACGATATCGTGCAAGCATTACACGAAACTGGATTTTATAACTTTCGGCTTCAAGCATTTCAAAAAATTTATTGATGCCTTCAAAAAAGTTATTACCTGTCCAAACAAGTTCTTTTTGTTCTTCTGTAAGTTCGTAATAAGCTGTGTGGATAGGAAAATTAAACTCGTTTGCACTAAAAACAAGTTGTTCTTTAAACTTGCTCATTTTTTCGCCTTTCCAACAAACCACAGCATCTTCGTAAATAGAAAGATTTTTATTAGGGATAACTAAATCGGGGTCAATTCCTATTGTATTTCCAAAGCCTTCGCAACGTTCGCACGCTCCTAGCGGATTGTTAAAACTGAACATATGAATACTTGGTTGTTCAAATTTTATTCCGTCAGTCTCAAATTTATCAGAAAAATCTTTTGTTGTGATATTAGTGTTTTCATCGCTAATTATTTTACAAATTCCTTGGCTTTCGAAAAATGCAGTTTGCACAGAATCGGCAATTCTGGCTTTTGCCGATTGTTCCTTGTCGGCTTTTAATCTATCTATAAGTAAATCAAAGTTTTTTGTTCTAATAGTTACCTGCCCATCAATAATATCATTAATAGAAATTATTTTATCATTATAAAAAACACGAGAAAAACCTTGTTGCAAAAGTAATTTAAACTGCTCTATCGTTTGTGCTTTTCGCAAAATTGGCGATACGATATAAACTTTTGTGTCTTGTTTTAAGTTTAGAACATAATTAACTACATCTTCAATCGAGTGACGTTTTACTTCTTTGCCCGATACAGGTGAAATTGTTTTACCGATACGAGCAAATAACAATTTCATATAGTCGTAAATTTCGGTAATTGTGCCAACAGTAGAACGAGAATTAGACGCATTAACTTTTTGCTCTATTGCAATTGCAGGAGGTATTCCTTCTATAAAATCTACTTCGGGTTTTTTAATTTTGCCTAAAAACTGACGTGCATAAGACGATAAACTTTCTACATATCGGCGTTGTCCTTCGGCATAAAGTGTATCAAAAGCCAAAGAAGATTTACCAGAACCCGATAATCCTGTTACAACAGAAAGCTCATTTACGGGAATTTCTAAAGAAATATTTTTAAGATTATGAACCCTTGCACCCCTTATGTTTATTGTGCTTTTAGAACTTTTACTACTCATCAATAATATTATATTTAAACAAAATGCAACTTTTTTGGCACAAAAGTAGTTTAATCTATACAATAAATTGAATTATTGTTACGTTTAATTAGGAGTTAACATTATTTAATTTATTTTTGCATTTGTTAAACAATAAAAAAAATTGCCTATAGAAATAAGTTGTACTTTAAACCAATACGATAATTAAATATGGATTATTTAAAGTTGTCCGATGAGGAACTTGTTAATAGGTATGTGAGTGGTGATAGTAAAAGTTTTGAAGTTTTAATGAATAAGTATAAAGATAGGATTTATACATATATTTATCTTAAAGTAAAAAACAAAAACATTGCCGAAGACATTTTCCAAGAAACATTTATTAAAGTAATTAATTCGCTTAAAAGCGGAAAATATTCTCACGATGGTAAATTTGCATCGTGGGTTACACGAATTGCTCATAATTTAACAATTGATTTTTTCCGCAAAGAAAAACAGCTCAGAACTGTATCAAACAATCCGGAAAACAACATTGATGTGTTTAATACAACAAAATTTGCTTCACCTACAATAGAAGATGAGATGATTCAAAATCAGATTAATTCTGATGTAAAAAAATTAGTTGAAACTTTACCTGAAGAGCAAAAAGAAATTATTATTCTTCGCCATTATGTGGGTATGAGCTTTAAAGAAATAGCTGATTATACAGGTGTTAGCATAAATACAGCCTTAGGAAGAATGAGGTATGCTTTACTTAATTTAAGAAAACAAATAACAGAACAGAATTTAATTTTAAATGCGAAATAAACACTATTGTATAAAAAAATAAAGCTGCTCATTTTGAGCAGCTTTTTTTTTATAACTCTAAAACTAATTTTTAAAACTCCACTAACATATTTTATTTTTTTCAAATACTATTATACTTTGCTTGTCAATTTCTTTTTGTTCTTTACTCCACTTTAATATAAAACTTAATAAGTTTCTGCAAAGATTATCTTTCCCTGCTTTATAATCGTTTTGCAATTTAATTATATTTTCTACAAAATCTTTGTTGTGATTTAATTGCATATTATAAGTTTTGCTTTTTAAATCTTTTAATATAATCTCTAAATCTTTTAAATTATGATCGGCAAAATGGACTAATGAAAAAAATACACTATAAATCTCATCTTTACATTTCTGAAATTCTATAATCTTAATTATAGAGCTAATAAGAGAGAATAGTTTTTCTGTTTTTGTATCTAACATTTCTATGTTAAATAAATACTCACTTTTATTATTTAATTGTTCTTTAGCTAATTTTATCATTGTTAACTTTTTAATGAACAACAAAATAATAATCTTTTTATTAAAAAAAAAATGATATAAATCATTTAAAAAGTAAATAATATATTGATAAACAGATATAAAGAGTTTTATATCTGTTTTGTTTTGAAGCGAAAAAAAAGGCTACCTTATTTTAGGTAGCCTTTTTTTATACATCAAATAATTTATTCTTTCACTTCTTCAAAATCTACATCAGTAACTTCATCATCACCGCCTTTTGCTTGTCCTGCATTTGGGTCGGCTTGTGCTTGACCTGGCTGTGCACCTTCTGCCCCACCTTGCTGATTATACATTTCTTGAGATGCTGCTTGGAAAATGTCGTTCAACTTTTTCATAGAAACATCTATTTTGTCAATATCTTGAGCTTTATGAGCTTCTTTCAATTCAGCTAATGCTTCTTCGATAGGAGCTTTTTTATCAGCAGGTAATTTATCACCAAGTTCTTTTAATTGTTTCTCGGTTTGAAAAATTAACCCATCTGCTTGATTAAGTTTATCAACTCTTTCACGCTCTTTTTTGTCAGCTTCGGCATTTGCTTCTGCTTCTGCTTTCATTTTTTCTATTTCTGCATCAGATAGTCCAGAAGAAGCTTCAATTCTAATTTTTTGCTCTTTTCCTGTTCCTTTATCTTTTGCCGATACATTTAAAATACCGTTTGCATCAATATCAAAAGTTACCTCTACTTGTGGCACTCCTCTTGGTGCTGGTGGAATACCATCTAAGTGAAATTTACCAATTGTTTTGTTATCTCTAGACATTGGTCTTTCTCCTTGCAATACGTGTATTTCTACCGATGGCTGATTATCAACTGCAGTTGTAAAAGTTTCCGATTTTTTTGTTGGAATTGTAGTATTTGCTTCAATAAGTTTTGTCATTACATTACCCATTGTCTCAATTCCTAAAGAAAGTGGTGTTACATCAAGTAACAATACATCTTTTACATCACCAGTTAAAACTCCACCTTGAATAGCTGCACCAACTGCAACAACCTCATCAGGGTTTACACCTTTTGAAGGCTCTTTACCAAAAATTTCTTTAACCTTTTCTTGAACAGCAGGAATTCTTGTAGAACCACCTACTAAAATTACTTCGTTAATTTCAGAAGTGCTTAAACTAGCATTTTTGATAGCTTTTTTACATGGCTCAACAATAGCTTTTAATAAGCTATCGGCTAATTGCTCGAATTGTGCTCTCGATAATGTTCTAACCAAGTGTTTTGGAATTCCATCAACAGGCATAATATATGGCAAGTTAATTTCTGTACTTGTAGAACTAGATAATTCAATTTTTGCTTTTTCGGCAGCTTCTTTTAAACGCTGTAATGCCATTGGGTCTTTTCTAAGGTCGATATTTTCGTCCTTTAAAAACTCATCGGCTAACCAATCAATAATTACTTGGTCGAAATCATCACCACCAAGGTGTGTATCACCATCAGTAGATTTCACCTCAAAAACTCCATCGCCTAGTTCAAGAATAGAAATATCGAATGTTCCACCACCAAGGTCGAAAACAGCAATTTTTTGGTCTGTATCTTTTTTGTCTAAACCATAAGCTAACGATGCAGCTGTTGGTTCATTAATAATACGTGCAACTTTTAAACCTGCAATTTCTCCGGCTTCTTTTGTTGCCTGACGCTGAGAATCGCTAAAGTATGCAGGAACAGTAATTACTGCTTCTGTTACTTCTTGACCTAAGTAATCTTCTGCAGTTTTCTTCATTTTTTGAAGAACCATTGCCGAAATTTCTTGCGGTGTGTATTTTCTATCATCAATAACTACACGTGGTGTATTATTATCACCTTTTATAACTTTATAAGGCATTCTTTCCACTTCCTTTGTAACTTTATCAAAAGTTTCTCCCATAAATCTTTTTATAGATGCTATGGTTTTTTCAGGATTTGTAATTGCCTGACGTTTTGCAGGATCTCCTACTTTTCTTTCGCCACCATCAATAAACGCTACAATTGAAGGTGTTGTTCTTTTTCCTTCGCTATTAGGAATTACAACTGGCTCGTTTCCTTCCATTACTGAAACACACGAATTTGTTGTTCCTAAATCTATTCCGATTATTTTACCCATAATTTTATATTTGTTTTATTTAGTTTAACAATTTTTTTAACGACTTGCTTATATCAATTCCTATGCCGTTATATTTTTCTGAAATTTTGTCAGTATTTGCATTATAACTGCATGACAACTAATCACAAACAAATAATAACCATGCTTGATTTGGCAGTTTTAATAAAAAATGAAACAAAATATAGATTTATGGGTATATCCAAAATATATTTAATATAATACCTGTAATAAATAATTAATGGATTTATCAGAAAAATCAATTTGGCACTCTTCATACTCAGTAGAAAATTCAACTATTGATGATGAACATATGCAAATACTACAAGTATATAAGGAGCTTATAAATTTAGTGGAAAATAACAACAACGACAGACAAGTTTTTGCAAGTATTCTTTCAAAATTAACAGATTTTAGTTTATATCATTTTAAAAACGAAGAAAAATATATGCTAAATATGGATTATCCCAAATTTAAGGAACATAAAGAATTACACAGGGAATATATCTATCAGGTAGCAATGTATAATACTGAGTTACTGAGTGTTAATCCGCCCAAATTAATAGATATAATTAATTTTGTAAAAGACTGGTTAGATAATCATATTTTAAAAGAAGATATTAAATACGAACAGTTTAAAAATGAAAGAAAAATAAGTGTAAAGTATACTCAAACAATATAAGATTGCAATAAAATTTTTAATTCTTAATTTTTAATTTAAAGATTAACAATAGAACAATTTAACAATTAGTAATGTGTAATTAGTAATGTGTAATTAGTAATGTGTAATTAGTAATTAACAATAGAACAGTTTAACAAT
>CAZRWZ010000087.1:0-10464 GCA_964603745.1 uncultured Bacteroidaceae bacterium
ACTCTCTTATCCCAATTCTATTATTATTCTTTGTCCTTTATAAAATTCTTGACCAGCTTTTAGCGATTGCCAAACCACACTACCACTGCCATTTATTGTTACTCTTAATCCTTTATTTTCAAGTAAATAAACCACATCTTTAGCTCCCATTCCTTTTACATTTGGTATTAAATTTTCTTTGTTAATGAAAGGAATATTGTAAAAGCGTATTAAGCTGTCTTGTTTTTCTGTTTTCACCCAAACAGTTTCTGTGTTTTGGTCTTTATAGGCAATATTAAACTCCGATAAAACATTTTTTAAATCATCTTTATCGGCATTTATAGAGTATGGCACATCGGCAACATAGTCGTTATCATAGTTTATCATATCTAAACTTGTTGAGTAAATTTTATCGGCAACTTCTTTAAAAACCGGACCAGCAACTTGATTGCCGTAATAAAGTTTTTTTGGTCTGGTAACTACAACAATACAACTGTATTTTGGATTATCGGCCGGAAAATATCCCACAAAACTCGCTTTGTAATCTTTACGACCTTCTTTGTTTGTATATCCTCCACCAGAGTGAGCTATCTGTGCTGTTCCTGTTTTACCTGCAATTTTGTAATTCTTATTTTTTAGGTTTTTGGCAGTACCGTTTTCAACTACTCCTAACAATAAATCTTGAGCTGTTTTTAAAGTTTTTTCTGAGCAAATAGAAGGGTTAATTATTTCGGTTTTATACTTTTCGATAACCTCGCCGTGAAACAATATTTTTTCTAAAAAACGTGGCTTAACCATAACGCCATTATTTGCCACAGCATTATAAAAAGTAAGTATTTGTAAAGGAGTTAAACGCAATTCGTAACCTATTGCCATCCAAGGTAACGACACCCCCGACCAAGCCTCGTCGCTAGGGTATTTAATATCAGGAACACCCTCGCCAATAACAGATAAATCTAATTTTTGGTTTAAATTTAATTGATATAATCTTTCTATAAATCGTTTTGGGTCTTTTTTGTAGTGTTCATCAATAATTTTTGATACACCAACATTAGATGATTTTTCAAAAATTTCTTTAACAGTTAATTTGTGTAATCCGTAATGAGAATCACGCATTGTTTGGTTGTAATATTTCTTTATTCCACCCTCAACATCAACTGTATCAGTAATTTTAATAACGCCATCTTCTAAAGCCACAATAAGCGATGGAAGTTTAAATGTAGAGCCAGGTTCAGAACTTTCGCCAATTGCATAGTTGTAATCTTCTTTGTAATATCCATTTTTATCTATACCCAAGTTTGCAATAGCTTTTATTTTTCCTGTAGCAACCTCCATAACCACAACTGTTCCGTGTTCTGCGTCGTTTTCTATTAGTTGTTTTAGTAATGCGTGATGTGCAATATCTTGCATTTTAACATCAATTGTTGTAATGATATCATTACCATCTTCGGCCTCAATTTTTTCGCCTCCACGAATTGGCATCCAAATGCCACCCGAAAGTTTTTGCATAAGCTGCAAACCGTTTCTGCCTTTCAATTGCCGATTAAAAGCTCCTTCTAAACCAACTCTACCAATTTTTTCGTTATTTGCATCAGTAATTAAATAACCGATAGTTCTTGATGCCATTTTACCAAAAGGTTTTTTTCTTATATTTTTTTGTATAACTATCAATCCCCCTTTGTATTTACCACGTCTGAAAATCGGAAAAGTTTTAACTTTTTTAAGCTGACCGTAGTCTATATTGCTTTTAATTTTTTGATATCTATTTCCTTTTTTTCTAGCTTTAATTAAAAGGTTTTTATATTGTCGTTGTGTTCTGTCTTTAAATAAATCGGCAAGATACCAAGCAAGAGAATCTACATTATCGTTAAAAACTTTATCGGTTAATGCCTCCGATTTTGTGTCAATTCTAATTTCGTAATATGGCACCGAACTTGCTAAAAGTTTTCCGTCAAACGAAATAATATCGCCACGGTTAGACCTTATAACAATATCTTTTTGTGATAACTTATGCTCTTCGTTTAACCATTTTTTTCTTTCGATGGTTTGAATGTATAATATTCTGAAAATTATACCGAAAGACAACAATACCATTAAGTAAAAGAGTAATTTTACTCTCCACTGAATATCGCGGCGTAGATTTGTCTTTTTGTTTTCAGACATTATTCTTCTTCGGTTTTAACCAATAATTTTATTGGTGGATTAGTATTTTCAATTAAGCCTAAATTAAAGGAGTCAACTTTCTGTATTATAATTGATTGCTTACTCACTTTCATTAATTCGGCAGCAATAGAAATATGTTCAGAACGTAATTCGTTTCGTTCTTTTTTAATTCTTACTGATTCACGAACAATTTTTTCTGCATTATATCGGTTTGCGATATAAAAAATTATCAACACGCTGATAAACAAAATAAATGGCATCTGATTTATGATGCTTTCTTTGGTTATTTTAACATCAACAAAATCTTTTACCGTAGAACCTATCTTTATTTTACCTTCTGGTTCTTCAGAAAAATCTTCTCTTTCTATTTTCTCTTTATTTCGTTTAAACCACTTCATTCTTCGTTTCTAATTTTTTCTGCTATTCTAAGTTTTGCACTTCGTGCTCTTGTATTTACTTTATTTTCCTCATCAGTAGGAATAATTATTTTTTTGTTAATCAGTTTAAAATATCTTGTGATGTTTCCAAAATTGTCTTTCTCTTGCTTTCCTTCAAAATTGCCCGATTTCATATAATTTTTCACCAATCTATCTTCAAGCGAGTGATAAGAAATAACCACTAATCTGCCACCAGGTTTTAGTATATCTTTGGTTTGCAACAGCATTTTTTTTAATACATCAATTTCTTGATTTACTTCAATTCTAATTGCCTGAAAAACTTGAGCATAGAACCTATGTTCCTTGTGTTTAGGTGCAGAGTTTTCTATAACTTCAATTAACTGAAAAGTTGTTTCTATTTCTCGTTCTTTTCTTGCCGAAAGTATTGAGTTAACAAGGGTGTAAACAGATTTTAATTCTCCATATTCTTTAAATATCCTGTATAAATCTTCGTCTTGATAAGTATTTATTACATCAAAAGCTGTAAGTTTTGCTTCTGAGTTCATTCGCATATCTAGTTTTGCATCAAAACGAAAAGAAAAACCACGTTTCGGCTCATCAATATGATGAGATGAAAGACCTAAATCGGCAAGAATGCCATCAACTTTTTCTATTTTGTGATATTTTAAAAAATTCTTGAAATATTTAAAATTCCCGTTTACGAATATAAAATTTTGATTATCAATAATATTACGCTTAGCATCGCTGTCTTGATCGAAACCAAAAAGCTTACCTGTTTCTAATTTTTTTAAGATTTCTAAAGAGTGACCACCCCCTCCGAATGTTAAGTCAACATACGTTCCGTGAGGCTTAACGTGCAAGCCATCAATGCTTTCTTTCAATAGAACAGGTACGTGGTATGGCATTATTATATTTCATTTATTGAATCGTCTCCTAATAATTTTTCAGCTAAACTTGCAAAATCGTCTTCAGCCATTTCATGTCCTTCGTAAACCGATTTATCCCAAATCTCAATTCTGTCGTCTTGACCTGCCATAACTATATCTTTCGATACCCCTACAAGTTCGAGCAGACGTTTTGGAAAAAGCAGACGATTGTTAGAATCTAAGTTTAACTCAGCAGTACCTTTATAAAATTCGCGTAAAAATCTCGCATGCTCTTTTTTATAAGGGTTTATCTTGCTTCTGATTATTTTAATTTGTCGCTCCCATTCATCGTAAGAATAAAGAACTAAGCATTTTTCGAATATGTCTTTTTTAACAACAAAACGACCGTCGGCAGTTGTTGCCAACTGCTTTTTAAATGCCGCAGGAAAAAGAACTCTTCCTTTCGCATCAATTTTTACCGGATAATCGCCTACAAATGTTGTCATTAAACAATTTTATAATTAAGATGTAAAAATATGTAATTTTTTCCCACTTCCTACCACATTTAACCTATAATTACCACCGTGTTAATAAATTACGTCTAAAACATACGGTATTACTAGAAAAGTCACTTTATTAACAAACTAAATTGTTAATAAAAATAAAAAATTGTTGATAAGTATACAACTCGTATAAAATCAAACTGTTATGTGTGATGATAATGCGGGTTTGTGGGTTTTAAAAACCAGTTAAAAGTTTAAATGCACAAAACCACACAGATTACAGTACTGCTAATCAAACACATACACTAATACTGGTTGTTGAAAACTATTAACAAGAAGTTGTTCTTAAATTATCTAAATTATCCAAAAACTAAATGATTTGAGTATATTTGTATTATTATGTTAAATTGGGACGAACAAATATCTAATTTTAAAACCTATTTAATGCTTGAAAAAGCATTGTCTGAAAATTCTATTGAGGCATATATGCATGATATAATGGGTTTAGCAAAAAGTGCAAAACATAACTTACCCGAAAAATTTCCCGAAACTATTGATTTAAATTTTTTATCCAGATATTTAGAAGAACTTTATGAATTGGGCATAAGTGCACGTTCGCAAGCAAGAATTATATCAGGTATAAAAGCTTTTTATAAATTCCTTTTGTTAGAGGATTTAATTGATGATAATCCAACATCATTACTTGAAACTCCACGGCTGGCAAGCAAACTACCAACAGTTTTGTCTATTGAAGAAATAGATTTATTACTTTCGGCAATAGATCTTAGTAAAAACGAAGGTCACAGAAATAAAGCAATAATTGAAACATTATATAGTTGTGGTTTGCGAGTTTCTGAACTTGTTGGTTTAAAAATATCAGACTGTCATTTTAAAAATGGCTATATAACTGTTTTCGGAAAAGGGAGTAAGGAACGAATTGTGCCTATTGGCAATACTGCAATTAAAGAAATAAGTTATTATACAAAGTATTACAGAGCAAATTTAAAAATTCACCCCGATTTTGAAAACATACTTTTTTTAAATCGGCGAGGCAAACAATTAACTAGGGTAATGATTTTTACAATAATAAAAGATTTAGCAAAAAAAATAGAATTAAAAAAAAATATTAGTCCGCATACTTTTAGGCATTCTTTTGCAACACATTTGCTTGATGGGGGGGCAGATTTACGTGCTATACAAGAAATGCTAGGTCACGAAAGTATTATCACTACAGAAATTTACACACATTTAGATAAAGAATTTTTACGTGATACTATTGTTCAATTTCACCCTAGGGCATAAGTGTTATTTAGGGTCTGCTGAAAAACGCATAACAAGCTATTACAAAACTACTTAATTCAAAATACGCTATTGTAAATGTTAAAATCATGGTTTTATGCTTGCTCTGAGGCACATCATATTTTTATCTTCTTCAATTTGAGGTATGTATATACATCTGCATTTCAGAATATAAAAATCTAATACACCTCAGAACTTTTCAGCAGACCCTAAGTGCAAACCTAATATTTTCTTACAAGTTTAATTGCCATAAAATTAATTTGGCAATTAATTTTATTATATTTTTGTAAAAAAATAAAATCTTGGAAGTATATTTACAAATAGATAAAATAACAAAATCATTTGGCGATTTAGTATTGTTTTCTGATATTTCGTTTAGCATACATAAAGGCGAAAAAGTAGCTATAATTGCAAAAAATGGGGCAGGAAAATCTACCTTATTAAAAATTATAAATAGCGAAGATACAGCCGATAGTGGCGATATTATTTTTAAAAATGATATAAAAATAAAATTTTTGTCGCAAGATATTAACTTGCCCGAAAACTTACAGATTGCCGATGTAATTTTTAATGATAATGATGAAACAGGCAAAGTACTTCGTGAATACGAGATTGCTTTGCAAGAAAATAATCAAGATAAATTATCGACCTTAGTCGATAAAATTGATGGATTATCGGCTTGGGACTATCAACGTGAAATTACAGAATTGCTAGAAAAACTTAAAATTAGCGATTTAACCCAAACAGTTTCTACACTCTCTGGAGGGCAAAAAAAGCGTGTTGCTTTGGCACTTACTTTAATTGGCGAACCAGATTTAATAATTCTTGATGAACCAACAAACCATCTTGATTTAGAACTTATTGAATGGTTAGAAGAATATCTAAAAAAAACAAAAACCACTTTATTAATGGTTACTCACGACCGTTATTTTTTAGACCGTGTTTGTAACAATATTATAGAAATAGAAGATAATAGTTTGTATAGATACAAAGGAAACTACAACTATTATTTGCAAAAACGCGAAGAAAGAATTGCCCAACAAACTGCCGAAACAGATAAAGCAAAAAATTTGCTTACAAAAGAACTTGACTGGATGCGTAGAATGCCAAAAGCACGAGGCACAAAAGCAAAATACAGAATTGATGCCTTTTATGATTTAAAAGAAAAAGCTTCGCACAAAATTATAGACGAAAAAATTGATGCAAAAGTTCAAACTCAACGCTTAGGGAAAAAGATTTTAGAACTTAAAGATTTATCTAAATCTTTTGGTAATAATAAAGTTTTACACAATTTTTCGTATAGCTTTCAACGTGGCGAAAAAGTTTGTATTATAGGCAAAAACGGAACAGGAAAATCTACGTTTCTTAATTTAATTACAGAGAATATCACTGCTGATTCGGGCGAAATTGATAAAGGTCAAACAGTAGTTTTTGGCTATTATAAACAAGGCGGAATAAAAATTAACGAAACCCAACGCATAATTGATGTTATTACCGATATAGCCGAAGTAGTTGATATTGGCAAAGGAAACAAAGTTAGTGCTTCGGCATTTCTTAATTATTTTTTATTTTCGCCAAAACGTCAGCAAACATTAGTTTCTAAACTTAGCGGTGGAGAAAAACGCAGATTATATTTACTAACAGTTCTAATAAAAAATCCGAATTTTTTAATTCTTGACGAACCTACAAACGACCTTGATATTATGACACTTAATGTGTTAGAAGAATTTTTGATAAATTACTCTGGAGTTGTAATAATAGTTTCGCACGATAGGTATTTTACCGATAAAATTGCCGATAAACTTTTTGTTTTCGAGGGTGAAGGAAAAGTTAAAGGTTTTGCAGGTAACTATACACAATATCTTGATTACAAAAAAAATACAGAAACAAAAAAAACTAAAACAATAGAAAAACTAAAATCTCCCTTGGAGAAAGGGCTTGGGGAATTGAAAACAAACGAAAATATAAAGAATGATTATAGCAAACGCTTAAGTTTTAACGAAAAACGCGAATTTGAAGAACTTGAAAAACAAATTCCACAGCTCGAAGCACAAAAAAAAGAAATAGAAGATTTCTTAAGCTCAGGCACAACAAATCACGAAGAATTATTAGCAAAATCGGAGGAAATTAAAAAAATAATAGATAATCTTGATGAAAAAGAAATGCGTTGGTTAGAACTTAGCGAGAAAATGTAAATAATAATATTAACTAATAATTGATAATTACTAATTGATTATCTACTTTTGTTACGATGTTTTTAATAAAAGAACAAACTCCAAGATGGGTAATATTTTTAATTGACGTAGCAATATCATTATTTGCTGTGGCGTTTGCCTATTTTCTAAGATTTAACTTCACAATACCGTTACAAGAAGAAAAAGTATTCTACATTTTAATTATACTAATACCCCTTGTAAGAACTGTAAGTTTCTTAATATCAAAAATATACGCAGGTATAATACGATATACAGGCACAAAAGATGCCGAAAGAATTTTTATAATAAACACACTAACATCTTTGTTTTTTGTTACAATAAATTTAATAACATATTTTTTTATTGATGGCAGATTTTATATTCCTTTTTCAATATTAATTATAGAATATATACTTACAGTTTTTTTAATGACAAGTTTTAGAATATTTGTAAAAGTTATGTATTACGAAATTATGAACTCTAACAAAGAAAAACTAAATGTATTAATTTATGGCTCTAGTGATTTAGCAATTACAACAAAACGAACCCTAGAGCAAGACGATGAAACACAATACGAAATTGTTGGTTTTTTAAACGAGAAAGGTTTAAATACAGGGCAAAAACTCGAAGGCGTTTCAATATATGAGGATAGCAATATAGACAAAATAATAGCAAAACAAAATGTTGATATTCTGGTTTTTGCAAAACAAAAAATTGATGTAAAAACAAAAAATGAAATTACAGAAAAATGTTTAGCTCACAATTTAAAAGTTTTAAGTATTCCCGAAACAAAAAAATGGATTAATGGTGAATTAAGTGTAAATCAAATAAAACAAATAAAAATTGAAGACCTTCTAGAACGTCCCGAAATAAATTTAGATATAGCAAATATAAAGAAGAAGATATCTGGTAAAACTGTAATGATTACAGGTGCTGCAGGTTCAATAGGAAGTGAAATAGTTAAACAAGTTTCAAAATTTAATCCTAAAACTGTTGTGCTTTTCGATCAAGCAGAATCGGAGCTTTATAATTTAGAACTTGATATTGCAAACAGATATAAAACAAGCGATTACAAAATAATTATTGGCGATATAACCAACAAAGAGCGATTAGAATATATAATCAGCAGATACAAACCTGAGATTATTTTTCATGCCGCAGCATATAAACATGTGCCAATGATGGAAAACAATCCTGCCGAAGCAGTAAACACTAATATTAAAGGCACACGAAATATTGCCGATTTAGCCAATAAACACAAGGTGTCTCGTTTTGTAATGATATCTACCGATAAGGCCGTGAACCCTACAAATGTTATGGGAGCATCAAAAAGAATTGCAGAAATTTATGTGCAATCGTTAAATAATAAATCGGAAACAAAATATATAACAACACGTTTTGGAAACGTACTTGGCAGCAATGGCTCGGTAATTCCATTGTTTAAAAAACAAATTGAAGAAGGAGGTCCTTTAACAGTTACACACGAAGAAATTACTCGTTTTTTTATGACAATTCCAGAGGCATGCCAGTTGGTTTTAGAAGCTGGAACAATGGGCGAAGGTGGCGAAATTTATATTTTTGATATGGGTAAATCTGTTAAAATTATTGATTTAGCTAAAAAAATGATAAAGCTATCAGGATTGATTATTGACGAGGATATAGAAATTAAATTTACAGGATTACGCCCTGGTGAAAAATTATACGAAGAATTGTTAAATGTAGCTGAAAATACTATTGCTACACATCATTCTAAAATTATGATTGCTAAAGTAAGGCAATACGAATACGAACTTATAACTAAAAATATTGACGAGTTAATTACAGAACTATGTAATTTTGATAGTTATAAAATAGTTGGAATAATGAAAGAAATTGTTCCCGAATTTAAAAGCATGAACTCCGTTTTCGAAAAACTTGATTAAATGAATTCTTTTAAAAACATAAACGACTTACAGATACGTTTTAACGATGTTGATATTGCAGGGCATGTAAACAATGCTGTATATCAATATTATTATGATTTTGGGAAATTACGTTTTTTTGATGATGTTTTTAAAAACAAAATTGATTGGCAAAAAGAAGGTTTTGTTTTGTTGAAAATAGAGATAGAATATCTTGCTCCAATTTATTTACACGATGAAATAGAAGTGCTTACAAAAATATCAGAAATTAAAAACAAAAGTTTAGTAATAGACCAAATTATTCGTGAAAAGGGTAATAATTCCGAAACAGCAATAAAATCTAAGGCAAGTTCAGTAATGGTTGCTTATGATTATATAGCAAAAAGCAGTATGCAAATTAAAACAAATTGGAAAAAAATGATTGAAGATTACACTCAATTCATTTAGATTGAGTATGTATTAACAGAAGTCCCCTAAAGTAAAAATTAATCTTTTGTTTCTGTTTTTGGTGTGTGAGTAGTACCTTTACCCATATCGCAAGTACCTGTAAAAATAGCATTTGGTTCAATAGCAAGTTTATCGGTTTTAATATTTCCAAAAACTTTTGCAGTAGATTTTAAAGATAATATTTCGGTAACAATAATTTCACCTTTAATAGTACCAGAAACATCGGCATTATTGCAAACTATCTTACCTTCAATATCACCAGTTGTTCCAATAACTATTTTTCCTTTTGTAATAAGATTACCATTTAATCCACCATCAATTCTAATATCACTTGATGTTTCAACATCGCCGGTAATTTTAGTACCCGCTCCAATAATATTTATTACGCTGTTATCCACTTGAATATTCTTTGCCATTTTTTTAACGGTTTAGTATGCAAAAGTATTAAAAATATATTTAATATCCCAAAATGGTTTAAAGTGATTCCTAACAAACTCTAACTTTATCATATTTTGGTGTTATTAAAATTGCTAACTTCTCCTATTTTAAGATTTTGAGAATTATACAAAAGGAGAATAAAGCGTGATGTATTGGCAAATTAGGGTCTGCTGAAAAATGCATAACAAGTTATTACAAAGCTACTTAATTTAAAATACGTTATTGTAAATGCAAACTTTTTAAAACATATGTACTTATAAGTTTGCATTTACAAA
>CAZRWZ010000088.1:0-4569 GCA_964603745.1 uncultured Bacteroidaceae bacterium
TTATTAATTAAAAAAATATGAAATTATTATTATTGTCATTTTTAGTGTTATTTTCAAACTTTTTAATAAAAGGGCAATCTAGTGTAGTTGTTAATTCTACAACAGGATATAGTGTAACTGTAACATTAAATCCTGAAAAAGTAAACGCACCTAGTAGTTGCGATTGGGGATATTCTTACAGTTTAGATATTGGTTACGACATTAAATTTGCAGGCACAAACATTCCTTCTGATTTATACACCTTACAAGCAACTATAACTTGTGGGTCAACTAATCTTTCTTTTGACCTGCCAAATAATGCCGGTAAAGGAACTTCTACAACAAATACAGAATGGTCGACAACAACCGACTGCCAAACTGTAACCGTAAAATCTTTAAATTGCACTACATTTAATGTGTCTATAGAAGGGGACGGTATTCCTAATCAGACTGTAAGCACTGTTGTTTTACCTATTGAATTAAGATATATAGAACTGAACAAAACAGATAATAGCATATTTGTAACATGGAGTACCGAAACAGAGATAAACAATAATTATTTTATTGTTGAAAAATCTAAAGATTATTACAATTGGGAACAATTAGTAAAAGTAGATGGAGCCGGAAATTCAAATACTATTAATGATTATGTATTTGAAGATACAGAACCTTATATTGGCATTTCTTATTATAGGATTATTCAATTTGATTATGATGGAAAAGAAACAAGTTTACCTGTTAAATCTATAGAATTTAATGAGAAAAAGAAAATAAATATTTATCCAAATCCAACAAATAGATTTGTAACAATAACAGGTGTTTCAAAAGAGGAGTTAATAGGTATTTATAATATAAACGGAATAAATCTATTGCAAAATTTATCTATCAATTATAACAATAATATGTTAAATATTGATTTGTCTAATTTACCTGTTGGATTTTATTGTATAAAAACAAGTTTTGGTTCGGAAAATATTATTAAAAACTAAATTTTAGAATATTTGTAAAATAACTAAGCTGAAATTCTCTTCATTATTAGTATATACTCAATCAGCTGACAAAGTGGCGTTTAAGAAAATAAAAAACCGACACATAGGCAGTTGGTTTTGAATTGGTATTTAGTTTGTAAGAAAGTTAAATAGAAAAATTAATTATAAACTTTAAAAATAGGAGGATAGAATTATGTTAGTAAAAAGAGAAACTTATCCAGCTTTATCTAGAGTATTTGGTGATTTTTTTGACAAAGAATTTTCTGATTGGGCGAATACAAACTACTCAGAAACAAATACAACTTTACCTGCAACAAATATAAAAGAAACAGAAAACGATTTTGTTGTAGAGGTTGCTGTACCTGGAATGGATAAAAAAGATTTTAATATTGATTTAAACGACAATCTTTTAACTGTATCGTCTAGTAAGAAAGAAGAGAATACAGAAGAAAATGACAAATACACAAGAAGAGAATATAGCTACCAATCATTTAGAAGGGTATTTACTCTGCCTAAAGAGGTTGTTGATGATGAAAAAATTACAGCAAAATACGAAAATGGGGAGCTTATAATTGTAATTCCTAAAAAGGAAGAAGCAAAACCTAAAGGACCTATGAAAATTGAAATTAAATAATAAAAAAAAGAGGTAAGTTTAACTTACCTCTTTTTTTTATTAACCTGAGATTAATAATTTAATTAAAGTATTAATCGAACTCAGGCTTACATTTTACAGTTAAAAACTATTCAGCTTTTTTACCCATAAAAGTTTTCATAAACAAGTCAATAAACACCATTATACCACCACCAAGCATAAGTGTATCAGGTAAAATACGGAACCACATCCAACCGTCCATATCTTGAAGTGCTTCGCGAGTTCTTGTATAATAATATCCCATTTCTGCGGCAGCTTTTGTTTGTTCCAAACCAATTATTAATGTTGGTAAAGCAAACAACAGCACACCAATAGTTAATGACCAAAATGCGATTTTACTCAATTTAGTATTCCATATCCAACCATTTGCCATTGCGTTTGCACGCGATGTCATATAAAGAAAAGCTATAGAAATATATCCAAAAGCACCAAGCAAGGCAATATGCCCGTGAGGCATAATTAAATAAGTACCATGCGAGTAGTAAGATATTGTTGGAGTATTAATTACCATTCCAAAGAAACCTGCACCAATCCAGTTTAATATAGCCGAACCTGCAATCCACATAAATGGAGTAGAAAAAGCATTAGTTTTACCTTCGGCTTTTTGTTCACGTTGATTTTTCCATGCTTCAATAATCATTAATGCAAGAGGAAGTGGCTCTAGAGCTGAGAAAATACCGCCAATTGCTATCCAATATTCATCTAATCCTTGCCAAAAATAATGGTGACCTACACCAAGTGTACCTGACATCATAATTAAAAATAGCTCGAAAAACATTACACGCTCAGCAGTTTTTTGCGATATTAAACCAAGTGAAACAGTCATAAAAGCAATTGTACCAGCAGCAAATAGCTCAAAAGTTAATTCTACCCAAAGATGAATTACCCACCAACGATAATAATCATCAACAGTAAAGTTTGGCATAATTTTGTGTATAGGCATCATACCTGCAATATAAAGAGTTGCAATACCAAATGCCGACCATATTATTGTTCCTACAAGCGGATTGTTTGTTGCCGATTTTTTAATTAAGGTTATAATTAGTAAGAACCAAAAAACAAGACCTATAACAAGTCCTATATCCCAAACTCTACCCAAGTTAAGTAGCTCTCTACCTTCGTTTCCAAGCCAAAACCAAGTGTCTCTCATTTGACCAGTTGCACCCATATAAAGTCCAATAACAGAACCTACTGCAACTACTAACAATGCTAACCAAAGTACATCAATAAGCCAAGGAAATTTATGGTCTTTGTTTGCAACCCAAGGAGCAATTAGTAAACCACCAACTAGCCAACCTACTGCAACCCAAAGAATTGCAAGTTGAGTGTGGATAGAACGAATTACATTAAAAGGTAAAATATCTTGCGAAAAAATAAAATCTTGTGTTGGGTCGGCATAAAGGTGAGCAAGATATGCACCCAAAAATAACTGTACTACAAAAAGTAGAGATACAATCGGAACGTATTTTAAAAGTTTCTTTTGCGATTTAAAAAGTTTTGTAACTGTTAAAGCAGGAGATAAATCTTCTTTTCTGTCTTTGTTGAAAAGATATTCGTATGATAAGAAAATTACAAGAATTGTTAATGTCCAAAGTAGCAAGAACTCCCATAACGAAACAATATGATTATTGTAAGATGTGTCTTGATCAACCAAAGGTTCTGCTGGCCAGTTGTTAGACCATGTTCTTTCTTCGCCCACTTTTCCTTCTGTTCCTGGGCGAATTGTTGATGCTACCATTTGCGACCAATCTACAAAAGCTGCTATTTTAATAGCTTCTTCTTTTAATATTACGCCACCTGCAAATGCTCGTTCTTTGTCGCCTTCAACAAGCATTTTTGTTAAACTTTCAACATTTTTTTTGTAAGCTGCTGCCGATGCATCAGTGTAAGTTACACCTGCCTCTAAAAGCTTTGTTTGCTCATGAAAATCTTGTTTCACACGCTCTTTTACAGCACCTCTCTCTATGTTTGTTAAATCTTTTGCCAATTTTCCATACATTTCGTTTCCATAAAAGTCGTATAAAAATTCTGCCCTGTGATGGAAAAATTCTGTAGAGAAATCTGGTCCCATATAAGCACCCATTCCTAACATAGAACCCCAATCCATTAAGTCAAATTCTTGAAAATAACCTTTCCCTTCTACAACATCGTCGTAGGTATAGAGCACTTCGCCCGATTGCGATTTAACTTCTTTGGCAATAGGAGGTACTTCCTTTTGTAAATTGGCAGTGAAATAAATCAAAGCCGCTACCATAAAAATGGCTATGAACCAGAAACTTGTATAAAGTCCCTTCTTGCTCATAAATTTGTCTAAAAATGTTTCTTTCATCTTTCTACTTTTTTAATTATTAATTTATTATTTACTTTTATTTTAATATACTACCTTATTGTGGTATTTATATGCAAAAAAAATCAAAATCTCCCAACATCCATATGATTAATATCATTAAGGGTAGTATTTTCTAAAGTTTTTACAAATGCCTCTTTGTTTTTTTCCCAAACAAAATGCATTGCACAAGGATTTTCGCTAGAGCATTCATGAAATCCAAGAATACAGGAGTTAAAACTATCCATTCCTTCAACAGCTTCTATTATTTTAGCTAAACTAATTTCGTTTAATTTTTTAGTAAATTTAAAACCTCCAACTCTTCCTCTAATACTTATTAAACAACCATGTTTTGCTAAATCGGTCATTAATTTAGTTAAATATTTATAGGGGATATTAAGTTGCTCGTGTAAGTATTTTGCCGAAAATAGCTCTTGTTCTCGACTTGCCATAAAAGTCAAAACACGAACGGCATACTCTGTTGTTTTTGTTAAAATCATAATTACTACACAAAGGTAGTATATTATTTTTATTCTCCAAAAAAAAGATTGATTTTCAAAACAAACTCTAAATGGAATATCGTGCTTGAGGTACAACATCAAGAGTTGAAAAATCTTTTTCTA
>CAZRWZ010000088.1:4669-10451 GCA_964603745.1 uncultured Bacteroidaceae bacterium
TAAATGGAATATCGTGCTTGAGGTACAACATCAAGAGTTGAAAAATCTTTTTCTAAATATTTATAATATCCTGATATTGCAATCATTGCAGCATTGTCGGTTGTAAAACCGAATGAAGGAACAAATAGTTTCAGTTTCATTTGTTTTGCAAGCAATTCTAATTGATATTTTATTTCAGAATTTGCAGAAACTCCACCTGCAACAGCAATATGTTTTATACCTGTTTGTTTAATTGCTTTTGTAAATTTATCTAGTAATATTTCAATTATAGTACGTTGAATAGAAGCTGATAAATCATTTATATTTTCATCAATAAATTTATCATTTTCTTTCATTCTATCGCGTAGAAAATACAAGAAAGAAGTTTTTAAACCACTAAAACTATAATCTAAATTTTTTATTCTTGGTTTGTTAAACTGAAATTTATTAGCATTGCCAAGTTTTGCAAGTTTGTCTATAACAGGACCACCAGGGTATGGTAGTTTCATAACTTTTGCACATTTATCAAAAGCTTCGCCGGCAGCATCGTCAATAGTTTTGCCAATAACCTCCATATTTGTAGGCGATTTTACTATAACAATTTCTGTATGTCCACCAGAAACTAGTAGGCACAAAAATGGAAATTCCGGTTGATTTGTATCCTCTTCACTTTCTTTAATAAAATGTGCAAGTACATGAGCTTGCAAGTGATTAACTTCTATAAGTGGAATGTTATTGGCAATAGCCAATCCTTTGGCAAACGAAGTCCCAACAAGCAATGAACCAAGCAATCCTGGACCACGAGTAAATGCTATTGCATCAATATCTTTAACAGAGATACCGGCTTTTTTAATAGCATTATCTACAACAGGGATAATATTTTGCTGATGAGCACGAGAGGCAAGTTCTGGTACTACGCCACCAAATTCTTCGTGAACAGATTGATTTGCAATTAAATTAGATAGGATAAGTCCGTCGTTAATAACTGCTGCTGATGTGTCGTCGCAAGAAGATTCTATACCTAGTATTATTGCCATATTTGTGTGTTAGTATGCTCTTTCGTTTTTACCTTCTATATAATTTATGAAAGATGTATTTACAACTTTGTTTCCTCCTGGTGTTGGATAATCTCCTGTAAAATACCAATCTCCCAAATCGTTTGGTACTGCAACATGCAAGTTTTCAATAGATTGGTAAATGATATCTACATCAGCATTAATTACAGATGTTTTTAATAATTGAGATATTTTTTTTGATATTTCATCAGCTGTAAAAGGTTTATAAATTTCTTTTACATAATTAATAACTTTTTCTTTTGGTAGATGTTGCTGAGCTTTAGATTTTTTATAAACATCATCTATAATGTCTTCTTTTCCGGTGTCTTTAAGTAATGCAATTGCGGCTCTAAATGCAATAAAATCATTTAATTTTGCCATATCAATACCATAACAATCTGGGTATCTGATTTGTGGAGCTGATGATACTATAACTATTTTTTTTGGGTTTAATCTATCTAATATTTTAATAATACTTTTCTTTAAGGTAGTTCCTCTAACAATGCTATCATCAATAACAACTAGCGTATCTTTTTTATCATTAACAATGCCGTAAGTTACATCGTAAACATGACCTACTAAATCGTCGCGATTGTTATCTTGTGTTATAAAAGTTCTAAGTTTGGCATCTTTTATTGCTATTTTTTCTACCCTTGCTCTTTCGTGTATTATTTCTTTTATAGTTTCTAATGTGAGTTTGTCTTTATTTTTAAATAAAATTTCTGCTTGATGTTCTCTTAAATATACTTCAACACCTTTAACCATACCATAAAATGCAGTTTCTGCGGTGTTTGGGATAAATGAAAAAACGGTATTATCTAAATCGTAGTTAATAGTTTCTAATATTTTAGGAACAACTAATTCTCCAAGTTTTTTTCTTTCGTTGTATATATCGTAATCGCTACCACGCGAAAAATAAATTCTCTCGAACGAACAAGATTTTCTTGTTTTTGGTTTTCTTATTTGTTCTTCGTTAATAAAACCATCTTTTTTAATTATTAATGCATTACCCGGTTTTATTTCTTTTACAGTTTCTTTCGGCACATTCATTACTGTTTGAATAACAGGACGTTCCGAGGCAACAACAACAATTTCGTCATCGTGATAATAATAAGCAGGACGAATTCCCCAAGGGTCTCGCACTACAAAAGAGTCTCCGTGTCCAAATAAACCGGCTGCGGCATAACCTCCGTCCCATCTTTTAGAGCTGTTTTTAAGTATTTCAGAAATATCTACATTAGTTTCAATTAAAGGTGATATTTCTCTTTTAGAAAATCCATCTTTTTTAAATTTATTAAAAAGCTTTTCATTATCTTCATCAAGCCAATGTCCAACATTTTCTAATATTGTAACAGTGTCGGTGTAGTCTTTTGGGTGCTGACCTAAATCTAATAGCGATTCAAATAATTCATCTACATTTGTTAAATTAAAATTACCTGCCATTACAAGGTTTCTCGATTTCCAGTTATTTTCGCGCATCACAGGATGAACGTAGTCGATACTATTGTTTCCGAAAGTACCATAACGTAAATGACCCAAAAATAATTCGCCGGCAAAGGGTAAATTTTCTTTTGCCCAACTTACATCATTAATTAAATCAGGATTTTTTTCACGAACTTTTTCAAAATTGCCATTTATATTATCAAAAACATCTTTTATAGGTGTTGCTTTGTTAGATCTAACTCTGTCAATATATTTTTTACCTGCTGCTTGGTTAATTTTAATACTAACAACTCCGGCTCCATCTTGACCTCTATTATGTTGCTTCTCCATCAACAAATATAGTTTTTGCAAACCATACATCCAAGACCCATACTTGATTTGATAATATTCTAGTGGTTTTAATAATCTAATTAATGCAATACCGCATTCGTGTTTAATTTGTTCGCTCATCTTACCTTTATTAATGAATTTGCAAAGTTAAGATTTTTAATGTGAAATTCTAAATTAAAATATACGTATTCTGTATTTATCTAATATTTTACTCAATTTTTTTTTTAGTTTTGATAAAATATTTTAGAAAATCAAAATTTAATATTACATTAGCCGTAAAATTATAGACTCAATCCATTTAGATTTAAACTAAATTTAATGAAATTAAATATCATTAAGTACATATTATTATTGTTCTTGTTTGCTTCAAATATTTTGTATTCTCAGAATACCGATTCGTTGCGGCTTAAAGGAAAAATACTTGAATCTTCAACAGGAAATCCTATTCCTTTTGCAGGGATTTATTTAATGAAAACTACAATTGGAACAATTTCAGATAGTTTGGGTACATTCTCTTTAAATATTCCAAAAGATAAAATTAATGATACTCTAATTATTTCTTCAATTGGATTTACAAGATCTAAGCATACAATATCAAGTTTTAAAAATCTAAAAAAAATACAAATATATCTTAACGATTCTATTTATTTACTAGAAGAAGTTATTGCTATTGCGTATGATTATTTTGAAACATTGGAGTGGCAAAGCAAAAAAAGAGGATTAAAAGCAAAATATTTAACCTTTTCTACAAATGATATTGATAACGTATCTAACTTTATAAAGGTAATGCGTGGGCAATTCGGAAAATCTAAAGATAAAGGTAGTCTTTATAGGTGGAAAAGAGCTAATATCCCAAATTTTGGAAAAGATAATAGAATATTTCTAAGGTTTTTTGCCTGTCCGTATTGCCCTGCAGATGAAGATATAACAGTAACTATTATTATTAAAGATGATAAAGGTAGATATCCATTAAACGATAATGAAAAAGCAGAATTATTAGAAAATTTTTTTCAAGGTTTGTTAGATAAAACTTACGACCTAGGTGTAGATTTTACTCAACTTGTTAAAAGAAACAAGATTTATTATAAGAAAAATTCTATAGAACCATATTCTGGCAAATGTTTTGGATATTTCAAAAATGGACAAATGGGACTAAAAGGAGCAATTGAAGATGGTGTTAAGGTTGGCGAATGGTCTTATTGGTACTCGAATAGTCAACAAAAAATGCTAATTAATTATGCCGATGGCAAAAAAAATGGTAACTGGAAATATTGGTATAATAATGGCAAACCAAGAATTGATGCTCATTACAAAAATGGCAGAATGGTTGGTAAAAACACTTGGTGGTTCGAAAATGGAGTTAAGAAAAAAGTATCAATTTACGAAGATGGTGTTTTCAAAGCCAAAATAGAATGGGATAGTAAAGGAAGACTTGTTGAGAAAATAGGAAAAGTAGAGTAGGGGGGGCTATAAATTATAAACCTGAGGATTATAATTTTCGAGATATTCGCCAATTTTTGCAACAAACATACCCCCCAAAGCACCGTCAACAACACGGTGGTCATAAGAAAGCGATAAAATCATTTTATTACGAATGCCAATTGTATCGCCAGTTTTTGTTTCGATAACTGCCACTTGTTTTTTTATTGCTCCAATTCCTAGAATTGCTACTTGCGGTTGATTAATAATAGGTGTACCAAAAATATTATTAAAAGTTCCGAAATTTGTAATTGTAAAAGTCCCTTCTTGAATTTCTTCGGGTAAAAGATTATTTTCTCTGCCACGTTTAGCTAAATCGTTTACAGTTTTTGCTAACCCGGTTAAGCTAAGTTTATCGGCATTTTTTATTACCGGAACAATTAAATTTCCATCGGGTAGGGCGGTTGCCATTCCTACATTTATATTTCTTTTCTTTATTATGTTATCGCCATCAATAGAAACATTTATCATAGGAAAATCTTTTAATGCTTTTGCAACAACTTCTATAAAAATAGGAGTATAAGTTAAATTTTCGCCTTCATTTTTTAAGAAACTTGCTTTTACTTTTTCTCTCCAAGTAACAATATTTGTCATGTCAACTTCTACAAATGAGCTAACATGTGCCGATGTTTTAATTGAGTTAATCATGTGGTTAGCAATAAGCTTGCGAATTCTATCCATCTTAATTATCTCGTGTTGGCTATTTTGCTCTTCTTGTTTTGGTGCTTCAATTGTTATTGGCTTTTCTGTAATAGATTTTGTTTCTATTTTAGAATCTTCTGTCTTGTTTTTTAAATATTTTACTATATCACGTTTTGTTATTCTTTGGTGTTCTCCTGTGCCGTTTATTGTATCTAGCTCCGATAAGGAAATTTTCTCTTGTTTTGCAATATTCCTTACTAATGGCGAAATAAATTTACCCGATTTTGTTTTGTTACTAAAATTATCGGCATTTGTATTTTGGTTTAATTCTATTGAATGAATTTTTTCTACAACAATATTTTTTTGTGTAGCTGCTCTTACATTTTCAATTTGTGTTTCAATTTTTTGCTCTTTTTTAATTGGTTTATCTTCTGTTTCATCAGATAAATATAAAATTGTTTCCCCTACTTTCACTATATCATCTTCATTATAAAGAATATCACCAATAATTCCGTCTTGTGGAGCAGTAATTTCAGAATCTACCTTGTCGGTTGCAATTTCAATAATTACATCGTCTTCTTTTACTTTATCGCCTTGTTTAACAAATAATTTTGTTATTGTTGCCTCTATAACTCCTTCGCCCATAGCAGGAAGTATAATATCTAATTTTGTCATCACGCTATTTTAATTTAGTCTAAATAATATACAAATATAAAGTAATTTAGTGTAAAATCAAAGTTTTGTAATATCAATTCAACCAACAGCGTTCTAAATAAATTTAAATATTTGTATAAATCTTTATTTAGTGTCTGTCCATAAAGTCAAGAGATTGAACTATAAAGTTCGAGTTCAAA
>CAZRWZ010000089.1:0-10428 GCA_964603745.1 uncultured Bacteroidaceae bacterium
AGATGAAGGTTATGCTGATAGAGTACAACTTATGGTAATGTATAGTTTTTAAAAAGAATTATATGAAAAAATATTTTGTCATTTACACATTTAAAATTTTAAAAAAAAGTATATTTACTAGGCTGTTTTACATTATGGTAATAAAAATAATTTAAAAACAGAGATATTAAATATAATTATTATACTAATTTTACAAAAAAATGAAAAATAAGTAAATTTAATAAAAATTAAATATTAATGAATTTTATAGACTTATTTTCTGGTGCTGGTGGGTTATCTGAAGGATTTATTAGAAAAGGTTTCAAAGCCATAGCTCACGTTGAAATGGATAAAGCGTCTTGTAATACATTATTAACAAGAACGGCTTATCATTATCTTACAGAAAAAGGACAAAAAGAAATATATGTTGATTATTTAAAAAAGAAAATAACTAGAGCTGAATTATACGACTTATTACCTAAAGAATTAAAGAATTCTGTTATTAATGAACCTATTGGTGCTAATAATAATGCAAGAATATTTAAGCAAATTGATGAAATTAAAGGTAAAAAAAAGATAGATTTAATTGTTGGCGGACCACCGTGTCAAGCTTATTCATTAATTGGTAGAGCTGCAGATAAAAACGGAATGAAAAATGATGACCGTAATTATCTTTATATTCAATATGCAGAATTTTTAAAAAAATATAAACCAAAAGTTTTTGTATTTGAGAATGTTTTAGGATTATTATCAGCAAAAGATAAAAATGGAGAAAAATATTTAGATAAAATGCTTAATCTGTTTCGTGAAATTGGATATGAAACAGAATACAAATTATTACACGCAAATAATTTTGGTGTTTTACAAAATAGAAAGAGAGTAATTCTTATTGGAAAAAAAGGGACTAAAAAAGGGTTTTATCCAGAATTTGAGAAAAAAGAATTAACAGTTAATGTTGAAGAAATATTTAAAGGATTACCAAAATTAAAAGCAGGAGAAGGTAATTTTTTTGAAACAAAGTACACAAAAGATGCTTCCGAATACCTAAAAGAAATTAAAGTTCAAAACGGTTTAGATTTCACAACACAACACATTGCAAGACCTCATAATGAGCAAGATAAAGAAATCTATAGAATTGCAATAAGAAAATGGAATAAAAATGGAGAACGTTTAAATTATAACGATTTACCTGATAGATTAAAATCTCATAAAAATAGAAATTCTTTTACAGACAGATTTAAAGTTGTTGCTGAAGAATTACCTGCTTGTCATACCGTTGTAGCACATATAGCAAAGGATGGACATTATTATATCCACCCAGATATTAAACAAAACCGTTCAATAACACCTAGAGAAGCAGCTAGATTACAATCATTTCCTGATGATTATTTTTTTGAAGGACAAAGTGATAAACCAAGTAAAACAGCTGCATTTAAGCAAATAGGTAATGCCGTCCCACCTCTTATGGCAGAAGAAATTGCTAGTGAAATTAAAAAAATATTATGACCTCAACACCCCTAACCAACTACATATCAGAAGAAACACCACCCAAAGCAAGTGCAATGATAAATACTTTTAGAGCATTTGGGTATAACTTACAAACAGCAATAGCGGATATTATAGATAACAGCATTTCTGCAAAAGCAGAAAATGTTTGGATAAATTACGAATGGAATGGAAAAAACTCTTGGGTAACGATAATTGATGATGGAGAAGGAATGGACAGAGATACACTTGTTGATGCAATGACACCTGGAAGTAAAGACCCAAATGATGAAAGAGATATTGACGATTTAGGTCGATTTGGACTTGGTTTAAAAACATCTTCATTCTCACAATGTAAAACCCTTACCGTTGCAACAAAGAAAGAAGGTTTCAATACATTAAAACGATGTTGGGATTTAGATTTTGTAAATGAAACAGGAAAATGGTCATTGTTAGATTATATTTCAAATGAAACTTATCTAAACCAATTATCAGAAAAAAAATCAGGAACAATTGTTTTATGGGAAAATCTTGACAGACTTGTTGGGAATTCAAGAAAAGAAAATGAAGCTGCAAGAAAGGTATTTTTAGAAGAATTTGCATTAGTAGAAGAACATTTAAGCCTTGTATTTCATAGATATTTAGAAAAACGAAAATTAAAACTTTGGATAAACGATGTTAGTATTAAACCTTGGGACCCTTTTATGAAAGAAGAAGAAGGTGGTCAATTGGTAAGTGATGAATATTTTGAAAATGATAATGTTCACGTAAAATGCTATGTATTGCCCCATATTTCAAAGATTGATGCAGAAACAAGAATTAAAGCAAAAACAGAAGAATGGTATAAATTACAAGGTTTTTATGTTTATCGAAACGAAAGACTTTTATTGTATGGTGATTGGTTAGGTTTATTTACAAAAAACGAACATTATAAAAATGCAAGAATATTAATTGATATTCCTAATAAATTAGACCACGATTGGAAAATAGACATAAAAAAAGCAACAGCTACACCATCAATAAATATTCGTAAAGATTTAGTTCGTCTTGGTAAACTAACAAGACAAAGTGCTGCAAAAATATATCGTTTTAGGGGTAATCAAGTTATGTTAGATGATTCTTCTAGTTTTAACTTTCAACCTATTTGGAAAGCTACAAAACAAAGAGATGGAGCAATAAAATATTATATCAGTAAAGATAATCCATTAATAAAAAGAGTTTTGGAGCTTGATAATATCTCAAAAGATGATGTAAATACAATATTAAAATTAATTGGAGAAACAACACCTGTTGAAGCTATTATACAGAATTATAGTGAAAAACCTGAAAGTTTAGAATTAAGAGATAATGATAAAGAGCTTGAACAAGGAACCATAAAGTTAGCTCAATTAATGCTTGAATCGTTAATTAAATCAGGAACAAGTAAAGATATTGCAATTAAACAAATCTTTAATATCCAACCATTTAATGAATACCCTCAACTAATTGAATATTTAAAATAATATGGAACAATTTGACAGTGCAAGAAATATAGGACATATATTGTTAGCCAAATACTCAAAAAAGGACATTACAAATGAAATTATATTAAAAGAAGTAGATAATATATTTAATCTTCAAGATTTTGAGAATGTAAATAAAGAAGAACTAATATCTGTTTTAGAAGCTGATTTTGAAATATATTCAAAAGAAGCGACATTACTAGTTGCTGAAGATGTAAAACCTTGGTTACTTGAAAAGAAATCAAAAATGAAAACAGAACTTTGGAATAGATATAAAATCTATATGAATAAAAAAGATTCTTCTTTTCCAATGGATACAATTGACGATATAACTGATAAAATCTTAGATAGATGCGTTGACCCAAAAACAAAAGGACGTTGGGACAGACGAGGAATGGTTGTTGGAAATGTTCAATCTGGTAAAACAGCAAATTATACAGGACTTATTAATAAAGCAACTGATGCAGGATATAAATTAATAATTGTAATTGCTGGAATTCACAATAGTTTAAGAGCTCAAACTCAAAGTAGAATAGATGAGGGCTTTATTGGTAGAGATAGTTCTGATTTTATTTTAAGACAGCGAAATATTAAAACTGGAGTCGGGCATATTAAAGCTGAAACAGAAATATATTCTTTTACATCTTCTGATGCAAAAGGTGATTTCAATAGAAATATAGCGACTAGAATTAATGTTCCTATTGGTGGACAAAGTCCTACCGTTTTAGTTATTAAAAAGAATAAAAGTATATTAGAAAATTTGATTTTGTGGTTACATCAGTTTGCAATTGACAATGGAAATGGTGAGAATAAAATATTTGATGTTCCTCTATTGTTAATTGATGATGAGGCTGATAATGCATCAGTAAATTCGGGAACAGAATTAGATGTTAAAACCATTAACCGATTAATAAGAACTCTTCTGAATTTATTTAATCAAAATACTTTCATAGGATATACTGCTACTCCATACGCTAATATTTTTATTCCTTCATCTTGGAGTGAGAATTTAGAAACAATGGTAAAAGATATTAAACTTAAAGTTGGAGAAGACCTTTTTCCTCGAGACTTTATAGTTAACATCCCCCCTCCTTCTAATTATATTGGTGCTGTTCAGGTTTTTGGTTTTGAAAATGAAGAAACTGGTGAAGAGCACGAAGGTTTAGATATCATTAGATTAGCTGAAGACCAAGAACCTTTATTTCCAAAAAAACTAAATAAATTTAATAAAGATGAATTGCCTGAAGATGTTCCTTCTTCTTTAAAAACCGCAATTAAATCGTTTATTTTAACTTGTGCTATAAGACGATTACGAGGACAAGAAAATAAACATAATTCAATGCTTGTTCACGTAGCATTATATGTTGCTTGGATAGATAGAATAGCTTGGTTAGTTAATGAAATAATGAGAGATTACAAGATGCAAATCCGTTCAGGACAAGGCTCTTTATTAAACGAATTGAAAGAATTGTTTGAAAATGATTTTATTCCTATTACAGATAATGTATTAGAAAATATTCCATATAAAGACCCAAAAATTAAACAACATACTTGGCTTGAAGTAAAATCTGTATTAAATGATGCTGTTACAAAGATTGAAGTAAGGTCTGTTCACGGAACTAAAAATACTAGGCTCCTTGAATATCATAATATTGAAGATATTAATTATGATGATTATGACAATGGAATGTCTGTAATTGCTGTCGGAGGTAATAGATTAGCCAGAGGTATTACACTTGAGGGGTTATCTGTTAGTTATTATTTAAGAGCAACAAGGTTATATGATTCATTAATGCAAATGGGACGTTGGTTTGGATATCGTCCTGGTTATGTTGATTTATGCAGATTGTATACTACAGAACAACTTATAAATTGGTATAGACATATTACATTGGCTGCTGAAGAAATGAAAGAAGATTTTGATAAAATGGCAGCTCACAATATGAGACCAATTGATTATCAATTAAAAGTAAGAACACATCCAAGTATGACTGCTATTAATAGATTAAGTATTACTAGTGCTTCTAAAATGAAAGAACACGAAATTATTAAAGTTGGATATTCAGGAATAACTATACAAACTTTTACTTTTGATAAATCAAAAAAGGTTATTTCATCAAATTTTCGTGCATTTAACACCCTTCTATCAAGGTTGAATAAACCTCACAATATTGAGTCTAACAAAGTTTTATGGAATAATATTTCTTCTGAATCTGTAATCGAATTTTTATCTGAATATCAACAAGATTATCATAATACAGAAATGCTCTGTAATTACATTGAGAAACAAAACATAAATCAAAAATTAGATTCTTGGAATATTGCATTAATACTTAATTCAGGGAAAACGGTAAGAGCAAAGGGGAAATTAAAAGGAATCGAAACAAAAAAATTCCCTTTTACAATAAATAACAAAATAATTAATGGTGGTTTACCTGCTCGAAATTTCGATGATGGCGTAAAAGAATTAAGAGTTAAAGGAAGAAAGAATGCAATTCTAGATAAAAGGGCAAGAATGATTGATTTAGACATCAATGAAAGTACTCCTTCAGAACAAGTTATTAAAGACAAAAGGAATGCTATTCAAAAGCCACTTCTTGTATTAATGCCTTTTGACCCACGTATTTCTGATGATTTAGATGAAAGTATTCCATTAATAGGTTTTGGTGTAATTATACCTGAATTTTCTGATGAAGAAAAAATTGAGTTTGCTGCAAGGCCTATGGTTTTTGATGCAGAAGAAACACAAACAGATGATGATATAGAAGATGATGAAAAATAGCATTAACAAAATATGGGAATCTCATCTTAAAGATTTATCACAGAGTGGAATTAAAAAGACTCGAATAGATAAAATAACAAAATTAGATTGTTCTATAGGTACTATACTAAGAACAAAAATAAGGTTCTTTACAATATCAATTGATGAAAATATTACAATACAATCGAATCATCTAAAACGGTTTGCAGGAGTAGAAATAAAAGTATTACCATCAGAAAATAATACTAAAGAGTTAACAATTATTCTTATTGAAGATGAATTAATAGAAATATTTATTGTTTTTATTGAAGATATCATTAATTCGCTTGTCAAAATTGACAATATTGACGATGCGTTAATAATTATTCCTAAAAGAATTAATTATTGGCAGAAGCTTTTTAGTAAATATACTAATGGATTATTATCACCACAACAACAAAGAGGGTTGTATGGTGAGTTATATTTTATTAAACTTTTATTAGAGAAGATTAAAGACCATTCTAAAGTATTAAATGCTTGGCAAGCCCCTATGGGAAGTAATCAAGACTTTTATTTTAATAGAATAGCCATTGAAGTTAAAACATCTAAATCAAATTCACCTACAATAAAAATTGCAAATGAATTTCAATTAGATATAATAGGTTTGAATAAATTATTTATTGCTTTTTATAAATTAATTGAATTTCCTAATGATGAAAATACATTGCTAAAATTAATTAATGAAATTAGAACGATATTGAAAGATAAAGAAGAATTATTGTTTGATTTTAATCAAAAATTAGAATATTTAGGTATTTCTTCAAATATGGAAAGTGAATATAATAAGATAGGCTATGCCATTAGAAAAGAATATTATTATGATGTTAACGATAAATTTCCTAAAATAACATCTGGGTTAATAAATGAAGCTATTTCAAAGGTTTCATACGAAATAACACCTAATAAATGCACTGATCTTGAAATTGATATTACAGATATACTAAAAGAAATTAACTAATGCCTAACACAAATAAAAATATAGATTTTGAATTAGGTTTGTATATACAAAACCTTTATCACGAAATACAATCATTAGTTTATTCTGATGATAATGGTGATTCCAAAGAAAATAAATTTACAGAATATGTAATGGAAACATTAGCTGATGCAGGAGAAACTGAGGGTGTTAGATTGTGTCATTATATTAAAGAAAATAAATTTGAAAACATTCAATTTAAGATTAATGGTTATGCTCTTGAAGAAGGGTATGAAAATATTGATATTTTTATTTCTTCATATAGAGATACCAATGAGTTATATCGTTTAACAAAAGCTGAATTTGATAAGTTGATTAAATGGTCAACAGGTTTTGTAAATGCAGCATTAAAAGGATATCTTGATGAAATAGAACCATCTTCTGAAGCATATGGTTTAGCAACTGTTCTTAAAAAAGAAAGAAAAAAAATAATTAGAGTAAATGTATTTATTCTATCAAATGGAGATATTCCACACGACCCACCAAATAATTTTAAATTAAAAAGCTTAGAAGAAATACTTATAAATTTTAATATTTGGGATATTGAACGTCTTCATCGTTTATCTCAATCCACTGGGAATAGAGAACCAATAGAAATAGACTTTGAGGAAATTGCAGATGATGAAATTGCTTGTTTAGAAATGCCTTCAAAAAGTGATTTGTATGAATGTTATTTAGCTATTGTTCCGGGAACTATTTTATCAAATTTATATAGAAATTATGGGACACGGTTATTAGAAAGTAATGTAAGAGCATTTTTACAACAAACAGGAAAGGTTAATAAGGGTATAAGAGATACTATTCGTTTTGAACCTGATATGTTTTTACCATATAACAATGGTTTAGCAACAACAGCACAAGAGGTTAAAACCAAAATGAATGAGAAAGGACAGTTGATTATTACTTATGTAAAAGATTTTCAAATTGTAAATGGAGGTCAAACAACGGCTTCGATTTTTCATACAGCAAAAAAATATAATGAAGCTGATGTTTCTAAGATTTTTGTTCAAATGAAACTAACTGTTATTAAAGATGAAGAAAAAAAGAACGAAGCTGTTCCTAATATTTCTCGTTATGCTAACAGTCAAAATAAAGTTTCAGAACTTGATTTAAGTTCTAATAGTGTATTCTTACAACAATTAGAAGAGTTGTCAAGAACTGCATTTGCAATTGACCCAGAAGATAAAAATAAACAAACTATATGGTTTTTTGAAAGAGTAAAGGGGCAATACAAGGAAGCGTTAAATAAAGAACCAACTAAGAGTAAACAAAACGCCTTTAAACTTAAATTTCCAAAAAATCAGGTTATCATTAAATCAGAGGTTGCAAAATACATGAACTTATGGAAACTAAAACCACATCATGTTTCTAAAGGTTCACAAAAAAACTATATTGCTTTTATTAAAGATATTGAGGTTGAATTTAAGAAAAAGAAACCAAATAGAGTGTATTGGGAAGATATTGTAGCCAATGCAATATTATTTAAAGCAACTGATAAACTTTTTGGTAGGAAGAATCAAGACCCTATTGGAGATACTAATATTAAATCTCATACGGTTGGTTATACATTATCATATTTTCATTATTTTACTCAAAACAAGTTGAACTTAGGTAAAATATGGGAAACACAAGTAATAGCAGAAGATTTACAAATAGAACTTAAAAAACTATTAACTTTTGTGTATAAATTCTTTGTTAATCTTGATGTTGCACTCATAAGTGAAGCTGCAAAAAGTGAGAAAAACTGGAACTTATTAAAAGAAAAAACAGAGCATCCAATGAATATGGATATTGTAAATAAATATTTAATATCAGAAGATGAGTATAAATCAAGGTATGAAAGTAATGTTGATGATATTGAAGAGGCAAAGAAATATAATTCTCTTCAAAAAATAACAGATTTAGGATTAAAATTTTGGGACGGATTATGTATTTATATGCTAAAAGAACAATGTTTATCACCTGTTCAAGAAAATTATGTTAATTCTATTCGTGGAAAATTAAAAAAAAATGGGAATTTAACTAACTCTGAAATAGAAAAAGGAGATGAAATTATTACAACATTATTAGATAAAGAAATTGATTTTGAGGGAGTAAGTAAATTAAGTAAGGTTGATGATAATAATTTAATAGACCCTTCAACAATTTATAATAGAATAAAATTAGTTGATGGAGATACTTGGAAAAAAATTATTGCAGTAGGGGAACAAACCGGTAAAATTGGTTATAATCAAGTTGCTGTAATTAAAACTGTAATTCAAAAATTAAAAAAGCAGGAAAATATTGATTTACGAAGGCTACAAATAGTAAACGAAGTATTAAATAGAGTAAAAAAATTTGGAATAAATGTTTAAAGTTAATATATGAAAAATACAGCATCTAAAATATTTATAATTTTTGTATTATTAGTTTTAGTTCAAACAAATCTGTTTTCGCAGGATACTACCAAAAAAAATATGAAACCATATCTTAATTTTTGGGTTTTAATACAAACTGATGTTATATATGATTTAAACAAAATGGATCCTGAATGGACTGCGTTTCTTAGACCCTCAAAAATACCTGTTCGACCTAGTGATGCAGGTTGGTATGAAACAGCAGGCAACTTGTATTTTAGCGTAAAGCCATCTACATTTAAATTTGAAGGTGTTATACCTCTAAATCATAAATATGATAAACTTAAACTACGTTTTGAATACGATCTTGTAGGTATGGGACCTTATGGAAATCAAACAGGACTAAGATTTAGACTTGCATATGCCGATTGGGCAAATTTTAGAATAGGAAAAGATTGGTCAACTTTTATTGATTTAGAAAATTTTCCTAATATTTACGATTGGTGGGGCCCTTCGGGCATGGCATTGTTGCCTGCAACTACATTTAGATATACTGCTAAATTTTCTGATAAAAATCAGTTAGAATTAGCTTTTGAAATGCCAGGTTCTGGCATCGACCCGGGCGATATAAGAAATGATAATCCTGTGTTAGACACCGTGTTACAGAATTATGATTTTAAAACTAAAGAACAAACTCCTGATTTTATTACAAGATATACTTTTAGAGGAAATTTTGGGCATTTTAAAATAATGACTCTTATTAGAAATCTTGAATACGAATATCCTTCTGTAACAAAACAAGAGTATATTAAACACAACTTATTTGGTTGGGGCATAAATACAAGTTTAAATCTAAAATTATTTAAAGGGAACTTAAAAGTACAAGGCATTTTTGGTAATGGATATGCAGGATATAATAACGATGGTGGTGTTGATATAGCTCCTGTAATTGATGATGATATTAATACACCTAATATTGTAGAGTACAAAGCTAGCGTACCTTTTCAGTATGGATTTACAGCTTTTTACGATTATAATTTAACAAAAAAATGGTCAGGGTCTTTTGGATATAGCGAAACTACTTACGATAATAGCTCAGGGCAATCGTACAATGCTTTTCACCGTTCGCAATACATTGTTGTTCAAACAATTTATTCAATAATTAAAGATAACTTTTTGGTAGGTATTAATTATCAGTATGGAAAAAAATATGAAAAAGACGGAACAAATGGCTTTGACCAAAGAATATTGTTAAATTTTACTTATAGATTTAGTAAAGTTCGCTAATTTTTTTCTTTCCTAATAGGGAATAATTTCCCGTAAGTTAAGCATCGCCAAAGCCATTCTAAA
>CAZRWZ010000090.1:0-4215 GCA_964603745.1 uncultured Bacteroidaceae bacterium
TGCAAACTTATAAGTACATATGTTTTAAAAAGTTTGCATTTACAATAGCGTATTCTGGATTAAATAGCTTTGTAACAACTTATTATGCGTTTCTCAGCAGACCCTAATTAAATCCTAAGTCCTATCACAACCACATCGTCTATTTGTTCGTAGCCCTCGTGCCATTGAACAAATGATTCTTCTAACAATTCTTGTTGTTCTTTCATAGGTTTTTGAGAATTGCCTAATATTAATTTCTTAAATGGTTTATACTTAAACTTTTTACCTTTTTTTCCACCAAACTGGTCGGCAAAACCATCAGAAAACATATAAATACAATCTCCTTTTTCTAACTGAATTTCATTATTATTAAAATCCTCCATATGCACATAAATTGCAATTGGCATTTTGTTTGGTTTTACCTCAAATAAATTAAATCCATTGTGTTCTTCTAATAAATTTTCGTTTAGTTTAACCGTAGAATTACTGTTTACATTTAACTTATCGGCTTTTGTTACAATATATAAGGGATTATTTGCACCTGAAAATTCTACTTTATTTGTTTTAGTATCTATTACACACAATGCCATATCCATTCCATCTTTTTGTTCAGATATTACACCTTTTTGTTTTAAAGCTTCAATTATTTTAGTTCTAAGAGAATTTAAAATATCATGTGCATGAGTATGTTTTTCTATTCTAACAATTTGATTTAGAAACGACATTCCCAACATACTCATAAAAGCACCAGGCACACCATGTCCGGTACAATCGGCTGCTGTAATAATAATTTTATCTTCTATTTTTAATGCCCAATAAAAATCTCCACTTACAATATCTTTTGGTCTAAATAATATAAAAAAGTCATTTATTATTTTTTCAATATATTCGTCATGTGGCAACACTGCTTGCTGAATTCTTTTGGCATAACTAATAGAATCTTCTATTTCTTGCTTTTGCTCTGCAAGTATATCTCTTTGTTTTGATATTTCTTTAGTTCTTTCTTGTACAATACTTTCTAATTCTTCATTTTTAGCTTTTAATCGTTTTATACTTAACATAACAATTAAATAAACTATTGCTATAAATAAAATAAAATATACTATATAAGCCCAAAATGTATTATACCATGGTGGGTTTATTATAAATTGATATTCAGCTATTTCACTTTCGTTGCCATAAATATCTTTAGATTTTACAAGAAAATTATATGCACCGCTTTCAATTTTTTTATAATTTGCAATGTTATCGCTACCCCACTCCGACCATTCGTTATCGTATCCATCTAACTTAAAAGAATATACTGCTTTTTTTCCATCTTCTTCAAAAATAGATGCAAATTTAATTGATATATTATTTAAAGCATATTCTATTACAGGGATATTATTCTCTTGATTAGAAATAACAATATTATTGATATTATCTATAAAAAATCCGCAAAACAAAACAGAATCTGTTCCAACTGTTACTTTCCTTATATTGATATTTGGTTTAACTTTAAAATCTTTTTCAACAGCTAAATCAATAAATGCTATACCTTTATCGGCGCCAACCCATAATCCTTTCTCTGTTTCAGGGAAAAGTGTTATAATATTTTCTAAATCTATACCAACAAAAGGTTTTTTAATAATGTTTGTATCTGTTTGATTTTGCAATATTATATTACCATCAATACAAGACCATATAAAATCTCCTTTTTCAATAAAACATGTATAAGTTGATGTATCTTGATACAAATTTGAAAAGTTAAACATACCTCTATCTTGTATTAAGGTACTATCTTTGATGTCTGCATTTATTGTTTCGGCATCTACAAAACTCATTAAACCACTACCATTTGCTACTACAAATGAATTATTATATTTAAAAACCTTTGTCCAACCTTCGTCTAAACCATCGTTAGCACCTGCATAAACATCAAAAATAATATTAAATTTTTTGTCTATTTTATAATTAATAAGTCCCTCGTTTAGGCTTCCTGCCCACAAAGATATACTTTTGTTATTTGTGTTTTGCTCTTCTACTAACGAGATGATATTATGCACCATAGCCCAATCATCATAAGCAATTTTAATAAAGCTATTTAATTGTTTTTGATAAATAGCCAAGCCATTATCTCCTACTACATATAATAACTTCTTTTTTTCTGACCAATATGATGATGATGCATCAATTCTATCAATTAATTTAGCATTTTGATAATTTTTACCTATTACATATAATGTGTTTTTTGTACCTATAAATAAATTATTTTTTGATGTACTTATACTTAAAACTCCATCTTTAATACTCGATAATCTAAAAAACTTTTTTTGATAAAACGGAGTTATTGTATCTTCTATATATAATCCATCAGATGTACCAACAAAAGTAATATTATTAAATTTTGTTATTGATTTTACTCTTCCCGAAAGTCCATTTTTTTCTTTATAATATGAAATTTGAGATGAGTAATTTATTTTTGCTAAACCACTATTCATTGCCAACCATAAATTTCCATTTATACCTTGATATATTTGTTTTACATCATTATCAAGCAAGCCTAGTTCTTTATTAAAAATATTCTTTATGTTTGCCTTAAAATCTATTATTATTACGCCATTATGTGCTGTGTTTAAGGCTATGTTACCATCATTTAGAGTTATTCCTCCAAATATTGCCGAACTATTTAAAACTGTTTCGTCTGTTGTTTCAATTTTTTCTATGCTATCTGAAGTTAAATTATAGAAACCAACTTCTTGTGTAGATATTAATATATTATTAGAATTTGAGTTTTTATACATTCCAAATACGCCATATAATTTAAATATATCGCCATTTGGTAGTAATTTAAATTTATTATTTTCATAAATCATTAAACCAATTCCTCGTTGCCTAGCATATAGTTTATTATCAACAACAAAAATATTATGAAATGTTGTTCTATGCCCTTCTAATTTATTTGGTTTAATAATTTGAATGGAATCATTTTTATAAAAATAAATATTTTCTTGCGTAAAGAACAATACCCCATCGTTATAACTTAGTGTTTTCCACACATTACCGAATGGTTTATCTTTTTCATCTATAGAATCGGTTAAACTTTTATATACGTACTCTCCGTTTTCATTTGGAAATAAATATCCAAATTCTTTAATAGCACCTATATAAATACGAGAGTTTGAATCAGGCAGTATTGATATTACATTTCCTCCTTTTGCTGAAGTATTTATTTTGTTCCAATTTTCTCCATCAAATTCTAAAAGTTTTAAACTTTTTCCAAAATAAACTATGCCTCTTTCATCTTGCGAAACAGACCAACTTTGATGGTTTACTTTTCCATAATCTTTTGTTGTATAGTTTTTTATATACGGTCGTAAACTTTGAGATTTACTGCCATAAAAAAGTATTATTAATAGGCTTAATAATAAATATTTTAATTTGTGCATTTATGTTTATAATTTAAAATTAGCTTCTAGCCAATCTGTTAAATTTTCTTTATTAGGCTTACCATAAAAATCGTTAATATAAGAAAGCACTTCATCAATTTTTTCTTGTTTTGATTTTTTAGCTAAACCTTCTAATAAAATAATTACTTCTGATTTTAATTCTTTTTCGTTAACAAATACGGGGTTAAACGCTCCAATTTCTATCGAACTTGAGTTGTTTTTATCAAAATAAAATATTTTCATATTTTTTATCTCAGGATTAGGTATTGGTTTGTTATCAACCGTCATCAATTCACTTTTATTAATAACAAGTGTATCGTTTACATTTTTTAATTTCTTATTTATTTTTTCTCCTTTGTATTCGTATCTAATATAAAAAAAATGATTTTCGTCCATAGGAAAATTATCTTTACTTATTTTAACTTTTGATGTTTTAAAAATTAGATAATTTCCACTAAAATGATTTTTTAAATCTACTTTATTAACTATTGCACCACTTCTAGAGCTCATGTTACTCATAGCAGGAGTTAAAAAAGATTTTGCATAAGCATTTGTAGAGTTATGTGCGGCAAGTATATATCTTCCTTTAGAATTTATTACTGCTGCACGAGAGTTAGAATTACCAAAAGACAATTTATCATTATCAGAAAAAACCGAACCGGCAGATAAATTAGAGTTGCTTTTTTCATTAACAATTGTACCGTTTACTCTTATAACTTTAAAGTTTTCTTGAGAATACATGTTTGCAAACACAAGAATTAATAATGACAAAAAAATTGTTTTCATAATAATAATCTTAAGTGTTATT
>CAZRWZ010000090.1:4315-10373 GCA_964603745.1 uncultured Bacteroidaceae bacterium
TATCAAATGTAATACTTTTTATTCTTTTTCTCCAAATATTTTATCAGATATTTTTTCAATATAATCTAAAATACGAGCAAAAACTCTAAAATATAATGTAAAAATTAATAATATAGAATATGACCATAATACTATAATATTCATCCAAAATGTATCTATCCAAATGCCAAAGAAAGATTTTCTAGGTGCATAAAAATGTGCTACAATAAAATTACTTTCGGGGTCTTGATAAACAGGGTCAATTTTTTGGTATAATCTATTTTTATATTCTACTATCTGCTTTGCATCTTTATTTCTAACAAAATCTTTAAGTGTTTCGTTAACATAATCTTGTTTTAACTTAATAAATGCTAATCTCTGTTCTTTTGTTTTTTGCAATTCGTTTCTAAGAATATCTTTCTGTTTTCCCGATGCTTTAGACCTTTCTCTGTAATAATCTCTAATTTCTTTAAATAATTTTTTTGTTGATAATAATATTTTTTTATCAAATTTATCTATATACAAACTATTGATATCGTTGTATTTAAATCTAGGTTTACCTTTTTTTAAATTTCTTTTAAGTTCTATTGCTATTTCATTTCTAAGTAACTCAAAACCATTTATTATTTCTTCGGTTCTACTTGTGTCGTCTATACTTCTTTTAATAAGGTCTAATTTATTGTTTAATTTAGTTAACCAATAATCTTTTCTATAATTAGATTCACTTACTATTTTATCATAGTTAAAAAACTGCTTTTCAAATTTGTTATTTTTAAATTGATATACCGATAATGCTTCGTAAGCCCACCGTGCAGGTATAACTTCGCCATAAAAAGGTATGGCACTTGGTGATGATACATAAGGATTTAGTTTATCGAATTTAACAATAATACCGCTTAAAATAATATTTGGTATAACTAAAAATGGTATTAATATATAAACTGTTATAGCTGTTTTAAAGCTGTTAGAAATATTTAATCCAAAGATAATTGCTAAAGACCAAATACTGAATAATACTAACCAATATTGCCAATACATACCATGAATTTCTAACACAAAATTGCCTAGCAAAATAAAACTCATTGCTTGTATGGCTGATAAAAATAGTAATATAGAGATTTTAGAAAAGATATAACTTCCCCAACTAAGGTTTAGAAATTTTTCTCGTTTTAATATAAGTCTATCTTTTATTATTTCTTCTGCACTCACTGTTAAACCCATAAATACGGCTACAATTACAGACATAAATATATAAACCGGTATATTAGAGTTTTCACTAAATTTATAGCCTATATTCTCTACTGCATCAACGCTAAAATATTTTATAATATATGATAAGAAAAGTGCTAAAATTGGTGCTTCTAACAGGTTAATATATAAATATTGTTTATTAGCCAATTTTGCTATTACATCTCTAATTACAAAAACTTTTAATTGTTTAAACTTATTTGGTATTTTAAATAAGATATCAGGAATTTTATTACTGTATTCAATCTTAGTTTTTGTTTTGTTTTCTGCTTTATATTCTTCAAATTCTTGTTTCCACTCTATTGGCGAAATTCTTCTAGACTGAGTAAGTTTACCATATTCATCTAGCACTTGTGTTTCTACAATATTAAAAACTTGTTCCGGATTAACATTACCACATCTTGTACATTCGGCTTCTGTCCAATTTGCTTTGTGCATTTTCGATTTAAAGTAGCTTATAGAATCTACAGGATTTCCGTCATAAATTAAATATCCGCCTGTATCAAGAATTAATAAAGAATCGAATAGTTTAAATATATCTGATGATGGTTGATGTATAACAACAAATACTAATTTTCCTTTTAGGGCTAATTCTTTTAAAAGATCCATTATGTTTTCAGAATCTCTTGACGATAAGCCTGAGGTTGGTTCATCTAAAAATAGTATTGATGGTTCTCTTATTAATTCTAATGATATGTTAAGTCGTTTTCTTTGTCCTCCTGATATTTTTTTATTTAACGGACTACCAACTTTCATGTGTTTTATTTCAAAAAGACCAAGGCTTTGTAATGTTTTAAGTACAAGCCTTATAACTTGAAATTCTGATAGATTATCAAAACACAATTTTGCATTATAATAAAGGTTCTGAAAAACTGTTAAATCTTCTATTAATAAGTCGTCTTGCGAAACATATCCTATTAATCCTTCTATTTTTTCTTTCTCGCTATGAATATTAACTCCGTTTACTAGAATTTCGCCTTGACTAGGTGGATTAATTCCATTAAGTACATTTAATAATGTTGATTTTCCTGCACCACTGGCTCCCATTATGCCAACTAAATGACCTGATTCTTCAACAAAATCAATTCCATCTAAACCTTTTTTGCCTCCCTTAAAATCATATTCTATTTTTTTACATTCAAATAGAGTTTTTTGGGTATTTTCATCTTCATGAAAAATAGATATTATATCGCCATAATATATTGGTCTTATTTTCGGATTTCGTATAGATGAACCGGGGTTTATAGCATAAACTTTATCTGGTCTAATAAATTGACTATTAAGATACAATTCGCTATCGCCCAAATATCTAAAAAGATATAAATGAGCAACAGTCATATTAAAAACTCTTATTTGACCGTCAATATTTTCAGAGAATAAATGCCTAACTTTTTCATGATTAAAATCTTTGTCATTGTCTATTTGTAATATTCTTGATGAGTTTGGTGTTCTTTCAAAAGAATATAATACAAAAGCTTTTAATCTTATATATTCATCGTTTAATATATTAAATGTATCGGCAACTGTTTCTACAAATTCTAATTCTTGTTCTGTTATTTCTTCAAAGTCGGCTTTTATAAATTCTAATAGTCGTACTACTACTATTATTTTTTGTTTTAAGGTAAGTTCTGTGTTAATTTCTGTACAAATTCTTAAAACTTTAACAGAGCTTAATGCTATTGTTTTTTGTTTTTTACTTCCCGATTGTTTTTTTTGATATAAGTCGTAGTATTTATCAAAAACAAGTAAATATTCTTTTACCAATTCGGTATTAAGTTGTTGTTTTAAAAATGCACCTACAACAATTCTGCGTTCTTCTTTATTACTATGTGCTTTTGCTATAATAGCAAATAATTGCATTAGGGCTTTTAATATCTTTTCACTCATTAACTATAGTTCAAATTATAATTATAGAATAACAAAAAAAGCATCTCAACAATGCTTTTTTTATAATATGTGTTTTATTTTTGTTTAAATCCTATTAATAAGATTGCAAAACCAGAACCGTCTTCTTTATTTAATTTTGCTTCAATTATACACTCCATAGTGGAATTAAACTTAAAATCCCAATAAGGTGAGTTTTGATAATCAATATTAGAAAATAATAGGTTTCTTTCTTTGTCGTAAACAGAAAACATTAAATTACCTTCGTTAGTACCACTGCATGATGATATTCTATATGTGCTGCCACCATAAAATGTTGCATGAAATTCAGCTATCTCATCTCCATTAAGAAGGGCTCTATATTGCTGTCCATCAGAAATAAAAGGTGGTACAATATATTTTGCACACATGTGAGTAGTATTCTCAACTTGAGCATTTGCACTTATTATTGTGCCAAAAATCATTATTAGTATAAACAGGTTTCTTATCTTCATTGTTATAATTTTTTATTCAATAATATTACTTCTTATTTCAGTAAGTTTTTCTGAAATCATAATTAATTGTTCATCAGACATTACTAATTCTGATGTACTATTAATTACAGTTAATTTATTTTTTGCATCAACTTTTGGTTTTATATATGTGTATTCTACATCAATTCCATCAAAAATATATGCTAATTCAACTAATTGGTCAATTAATTTACCGTATTCTGTAGATTCGTTATAAAATGGGTTTAAAATAGTTATAAGATTTTCTAAAGGATATTTTTGTTCTCCTATTCGTTTTATTACTTGTGGATTTTTATCTGTTTGTGCTATTTGAACTAAAATATGAAAACTTTCTAGCCAACCACCTGTTAATATCAACACTCCTAAATCGTTTCTATTATTATCTTTTAGGTATTTATCAGCTTTTCTATATGTGTTTGATATAATATAAAGTAAAGAATCTTTATTACCCATATTTTTTTCAATACTAGAAATTGTTTCATTATTAAATGCATTTGAAATATCTAATTCTTGAGATAAAATCTTAATTGCAGAAAAATAAGAAACAGCATCGGGGGTCTGTTCATAAATATTTAAATATCCTAAATCGGCACCATAAACACCTAAGTTTAGGGCTTTTTTATAATTATTAACGTAATTATGCGAACGATTTACCGAATTTAAAAATTCCTTATTAAAATCTATTCTTTGATTTTTTACTAAAAATGCAATTTCATAAGGTGATGGAATACTAAATAAAGCTCCATCTACTTGTAGGGTAGTTGAACCTATATCGTCTATTTCATCATTTATTTTTTTATCTATATTTTCAGTTTCATTTGCGTCTTCACTATCGCCACAACTATAAAACCCTATTGCTAAAATACCCATTATCAATAGAGACAAAACTGTTTTACTTATTCTACGATTTATTATCATATCAATATAACTTAAAAGCTTTTTTATTTTAACCTCAAATATACGATTATTGTTTTTAATATTGAAATAATTCTTTTATTAATTGTTCATATTTTTTTTAAACTAAAAAACTTGGTATCAAAAAAAATATTAAATATTAAGATATTCTATTACAAAATTAGCAGCAATAGTTCCATCAGAAACGGCTGTAGTTATCTGTCTTACAGTTTTTTCACGTAAATCTCCGGCAACAAAAACTCCGTTTAAATTTGTTTCTAATTTTTGGTTAGATATAACTTCTTTTCTTTCATTTAATTTTATAATATTTTCAAATTTTTCTGTGTTTGGAATATATCCTATAAAAACAAATACTCCGTCAACTTTCATTTCGGTTTTTTCTTGTGTTTTTTGATTTTCTATTATGACTGAGCTTAAGTTATTTTCTCCTTTTATTTCAACTAATTCAGATGCTAATATAAAATTAATTTTTTCATTTTTTTCGGCATCTTCAACAGCATGCTTAAATGCTTGAAAATGGTCGAATTGATGAACAATTGTTACTTTACTTGCATATTTTGTTAAGGCAACGGCTTCTTCCAATGCAGAATTTCCTCCTCCTACTACAATAATTTCTTTGTCTTGATAAAAATCGCCATCGCAGGTTGCACAGTAAGAAACACCTCTTCCTTTAAAAGTATCTTCGCCCTTTATTCCCAAGGGTCTTGATTTTCCTCCTGTTGCTAATATTACTGCTTTTGAGCTGTAAATATCTTTGTTGTTTATCTCTATTGTTTTAATATCTCCTGCTAAATCAAGTTTTGTTATATTTACATTTCCTCTGGTTTTGCAGCCAAAACTTTCTGCTTGTTTTTTCATATTATTTGCCAACATAAACCCCGAAATATTTTCAACTCCTGGGTAGTTTGCAATTTCGTGCGAAAGAATTATTTGCCCTCCAATCATTCCTTCGTTTAGAATAAGAGTTTTAACTTTTGCTCTAGATAAATATATCCCTGCTGTTAATCCGGCAGGACCGCCACCTAAAATTATTACATCAAATTCGTTTTCCATATTATTATATTTTTATATTAAAAACAATAAAACCTTTGCAACCGAAAGCTACAAAGGTTTTTTGGGTGAAAGATGGGATTTGAACCCACGACCTCCTGAACCACAATCAGGCGTTCTAACCAACTGAACTACAATCACCATTTTGAGTGTGCAAAAATAATTATTTTTTTAGATTTACAATTCGTTTTTAATTATTTTTTTAGCTTTTTTAATATTTTTTTTGCTCTACAACTAAAAGCAACTGTATTATTGCCTATTACCTCATTGATTATCAACTCTAACTCTGGTTTTAAATCTGGTTGATGGGTAGATATATTATAGAAAATTTCTATGCAATGAACTTTAACCGCTACTCTAACTTTATCAGAAAATATTTTATCTGTACAGAAATTTAACATCATGCCCTGTTTTTGTTCTGGTATTTCTGTTCTGCTACTTAATTTACATAAATGCCTGTGTATTGAAGC
>CAZRWZ010000091.1:0-10267 GCA_964603745.1 uncultured Bacteroidaceae bacterium
TCAGAATATAAAAATCTAATACACCTCAGAGCTTTTCAGCAGACCCTATTTAAACTTTTGGCTAAAGCCAAGATGTTTATAAATCAATAGCCACAGCATTAATACTGTGGCTATTGATAATATTTTTAAATGTTAGTTTTATTTAAAACCCACCATCAAGTTGCCAAACTTTGTTTTCATTATCGTTTCTGATTGCTAAATTATGCTCTATTACCTCTCCATCTTGGAATTGTATTTTATATGGCACAAACTCTCCCGGGTATTCTCCCGATTTAAAAGCATCGTTCAAATAAATAATTTTTATTCCTTTATAATCATTTATTATTTCAGCTTTTGCATCGTTACTCATTGCATCAAAATTAGGATAAAATGCTGATATTGATTTCCAATCGCCTTTAGAAATGGAATTGAAAAATATTTCGGCAGCTTTTTTACTTGTGATACCTGTAAAGCTTTTGTCTTTAGGTGTTTTGCTTTCTTTATGCCATTTTAAACCATCGGCAAGTTCTATTTCAAAGTCCTTATCTCTTAAAGCTACATTATATTTTATTTCGCTGATATCAAGCATTAAGGTTTCTTTGTTTTTTTCAACAATATAAAACTTAACCGATTGCAAAACAGTATCCATTTTTGAAAATGTGTAAATGGTTTTGCTATCGGCATCACCAAAAGATGTATTTTTTAAGTATGGATTTGTATAATCTCCTTTTGCTTTTGAAAAAACATTTAATATAATAAGATTATCTTTTTCAGTAATTTCGTATTTGCTCGATTTAGTATTTTTAGCATTTGTTAGCTCATTTTCAAAAATATTTTTTGGGTTCAATAATCGTTTCATCCAATCAACATAATTATTTTCGGCACTTCCAATTTCGGTAAATCCAACATTTTTAATATACAGATATTTTTGTTTCCCATCAAAAGCAACTGCTCGTTCCGTTTTTTCAATTTTCCATTGTTTTTTGCCTGTAAACTCTTTTACAAGAGTGTGTTCAACAAAATCACAATCTTTATCTAAATACTCAAAATTATCTTGAGGCAAAGTTTTTACTTTGTATTTTATATAGATGGTTTTTATATCGCTCAAAAAATCTATAGAACGATAAAAAATATTTTCGGCTGCACTTGCAGAGCTGATAAATGGGTTGTTTCTTTCTGTTATGAAAAAATAACTAAGTGAAAAAACCAGTAAAAATACAGCGGCAATTGCTGATATTTTTTTGAAAATACTGCTGTGGTTTTTTGCAGGTTTTAGTTTAGCTTTTTGCCTATTTTCAATTTCTGATAAAAGATTATCAGTGAAATTACCCGGTGTTTTAAACTCTACTTTTGGGCTTAAATCCGAGAATAATTTTTTAGTTTCTTCATATTCTAAAGCACAAGTTTCGCAAGTTTTCATGTGTTCTTGCATTTCGTTTGATATTACATTTATATCATCTATTTCGAGTAGTATTTCATTAAATTCTTTACAATCCATTTTTAAACCTCCTGTTTTTCTTTATAAAAAGTTTTTAATTTATTAATTCCGTATTTAAATCGAGATTTTGCTGTGGCCACTTGAATATCAGTAATTTTTGAGATTTCTTTAAAGCTTAATCCGTCAATTATTCGCAAACGAACAATTTCAGCTTGTTCATTAGGAATTTTTTGCAATACCGCATCAATACGTTTGTATCCCTCAGATATCTCTATTTCGTTTAACTCATTAGAGCGGATATTGAGCGAATTTTTATCAATTGATACAGTATCTAATTTTTGCTTTCTGCTGTAATCAATACAAGCATTATAAACCGATTTATACAAATAGGATTTTGGATTTTCCATATCAGTAAAATCAATCTCTTTCTCAAAACATTTTATAAAAACCTCTTGTGTTATATCAAGAGCATTTTCATAGGAACCCGTTCTGTAGAAAGCAAATCTTAACAGATTATCTTTAAATTTGTTAATTATTTTCTCAAAATTTTCAGTATTCATTTTTTTAATTTCTCAATTTATTAACTAAAACGATTTTTTAGAATAAAAAGATTTAAAACTTGAAAGTATTTATAGTCAGGGCTTCACTTTTTAAATTAAAGCGAATTAGTTTTGTGTTTAACTATTTGAAAATTAACAGAGTGAAACCCTGACTTTTGGATTTTAAGGATATAAAAAAATCCGTTCGAAAAATATCAAACGGATTTTCATTATAATTTTAATGGGATCTTAAATATCAAAAGTAATACCTTGAGCTAATGGTAATTCGGTACCATAGTTTATAGTATTAGTTTGACGACGCATATAAATTTTCCAAGCATCAGAACCAGACTCACGTCCACCACCTGTATCTTTCTCTCCACCAAAAGCACCACCAATTTCGGCACCCGATGTTCCTAAGTTCACGTTTGCAATACCACAATCAGAACCTGCATAAGATAAGAATGTTTCTGCTTCGCGCATATCTAAAGTAAAACAAGCTGATGATAAACCTTGTGGCACATCGTTTTGAATAGCAATAGCATCCATAATATCGCCAGAATACTTAATAAAATATACGATAGGAGCAAAAGTTTCTTCTTGCACAATATTGAAATGATTTTTTGCTTCTGCAATACATGGTACTACATAATTTCCTGATTCAAAACCGGCACCTTCTTTAACTTGTCCGCCAAATAATATTTTTCCGCCTTCTTCTTGAACCATTTTAACGGCATGTTGAAATAACATCACAGAATTATTGTCAATAAGCGGTCCAACCAAATAATCTTGGTCTAGAGCATTACCAATTTTATGCTGAATTCCTTCGTAAGCACTTAAGAATTTTTCTTTTACTTCTTCGTAAACACTTTCGTGAATAATTACTCTACGTGTTGAAGTACAACGCTGACCAGCTGTTCCAACAGTTCCAAAAACAGTTGACATAACAGCCATCTGGATATCTGCACTTGGTGTGATAATTACTGCATTGTTACCACCTAATTCAAGGATAGTTTTTCCTAATCGTTTCCCCACAATTCCACCAACACGTTTTCCAACTGCTGTTGAACCTGTTACAGACATTAAAGGGATTCTCTTATCAGCTAAGAAATTATCGCCCATTACAGATGATTTTGCAATAACTAAATTGAAAACACCTTCTGGCATATTGTTATCAGCTAATACTTTTCTAATAATTTTTTGTGTAGCGATAGCTGTTATAGGAGTTTTAGAACTTGGTTTCCAAACCACAACATCACCTGCAATTGCAGCTAATGCCGAATTCCATGCCCAAACAGCAACAGGAAAATTATAAGAGGTTACAATACCACAAATTCCTAATGGGTGATATTGTTCCGAAAGACGGTGTAATGGTCTTTCAGACTGTAAATTAACACCGTTGATTAAACGAGATTGTCCAACTGCGAAATCGCAAATATCAATCATTTCTTGAACTTCGCCTAAACCTTCTTGGAATATTTTTCCCATTTCGTAAGTTACCAAAGCACCTAATTCTTCTTTGTACTCACGTAATGCTTCGCCGATTTTACGAACAATTTCTCCACGCTCTGGTGCAGGAACTTTTCGCCATACTTTAAAAGCAGCTTGAGCTTTTTCCATTACCATTTCATAATCTTCCATTGTGGCATTCTTAACTTTTGCTATTTCTTTGCCATCAATAGGAGATATTGAACTTGTAATATCTCCTTTTGTATCAAACCATTCTTGTCCGGTTGATACTCCGTTATTTAATTCTTCAATGCCTAGTTTTTTAAGAACATCTTGAATATTAACACTTACCATATTTTTTATTTTTTGAAATTTCGAATTGTAAAGATACTAATCAATTACTAATTGGCAATTTTTAATTAATAATATTTTGGGTTTTTGTTCTGATATACTCAAAACCACATAGGGTCTGCTGAAAATCTTTGAGGTGCATTAGATTTTTATTTTCTGAAATGCCGATGTATAAATTATACCTCAAATTGAAGAAGATAAAAATATGATGTGCGTCAGAGTAAGCATAAAACTGTAATTTTAACATTTATAAATGCAAACTTATAAGGATATACTATTAAAAAGTTTGCACTTACAATGGGGTATTCTGTTTTAAACAGTTCAAAAATAAGTTTTTATGCGTTTATCAGCAGGCCCCACATAGCTTTTTGAGTTTTCCTCTTTTCCTTTTTTTAAACTAAAATTAATAGAAATATTAAAAAGATTCCTATATTAATTTATTTAAATTATCAATAAAGAAAGTTGGTGTTACACCTGTATGTTTTTTAAAAGCTCTGTAAAATGTTGCAACAGAATTATAACCAACCTCTATGGCAATAGAATTAATTGTATAACTTAATGCATAATTAGAAACAAGTAATTCTTTTGCTTTCTCTATTCTATATTCGTTAATTAAATCTGTGTAATTGGTATTAAAATCTTCTTTTAGAACTTGAGATAAATATGTTTTATTGGTTTTAACAGCTTCTACAAATTTATCTAAAGATATATTTGCATCTAAGTAAATATTATCTTTTAATAACACATTATTTATTTGTTTAATAATTCTTTTTCTTTCGTTAATATTTAACGATGAATTTAAATATTTAGAATTTTCTTTTAATACAATTTCGTTAGCATCTTCTTGTGTTAGTTTTGTTATTTCTTTTTTGTAATTAATTTCTTTAACACTGTTTTTTACAATTACGTTATATGCTTTGTTTATTTTAAATCTGAAAAATAAGAATCCTAGAAATAATATAGTAATAAGTATTGAAAATGATATAAAAAATATGATTTTATATTTATATGATTTTAATTTTTCATTTGCTAAATTATTTTGAAATTCTAAATTATTTATTTCTATTTCTTTCTTTTTAATTTTATATAAAGTTTTTGCTTTTAATATGCTTTTTGCTTTTTCCTTTAAGTTTAAACTGTCGATAACTGTAATATATTGATTTAGATACTCATAACTTTTTAAAATATCATTATGCTTTTCATAAAACTTAGATAAAGATTTAATTGCATTTGCATAAGTCTTATTTAATGGTGCATTTGAACCATTTTTTATAGATAGATTAATATTTACCAGTTCAGAATCAGGTATATTTAAATGACGGTAAACATTTGCTTTAATAAAGTAAAGAACAGAAAGATGATCTTTGTAGTTTAATTGTTTTGCCATTAAAATAGCTTCATTTAATTCGGAAAGAGCTTGGTCGTATGCTCCTTCTTTAGTTTCTAAAATGGCTATATTATTATGTAATGATATTGCTAATCTAGTATAATTTAAATCATACTCTTTAATAGAAGTGAATGATTTTTCGTAATTTTCTAAAGCTAATTTGTTGTCTCCACTATTATTGTAAGCTATACCTATGCTGTTATAAATCATGGGAATTTGTTTGTATATATTTTTTTCTTTAGCTAATGCCAAAGCTCTATTTAGCAAATCTAATGCATCATTAAAATTCTCAATTTTGTTATAAACATAACTAGCATCCATATAGCAATTAACCATATTTATTGTGTCGTTAAATTGCTCAAAATAGTTTAGAGCATTTAATGTGTGTTTTATAGCTTTATCGTATATTCCTTCGTTATTGTAAAAATAACCTAAATCCATTTGCAAATAAGCTTTTATACTATCATTATCTATTTTGTTAGCATGTCTTATTGCTTCTAATGTTGTTGTTATAGCTTTTGCCTTATCGCCCGATTTTAGATACATTAAGCTTAAATCTCGATAATCGTTATAGTTGATAGATTGATTGTTTTTTATGACTATTTTTAAACTATCAATAAGATTGTTTTGTGAAAAAACAATTATAGAATATAACATAAAAAAAATAAATTTAACTTTAATCATGATAAATAATCTAATAAACCTGTAAAGCAGGTTATACCTATTCTTATTATTAGTTATTAAAATACATAGTTCGGTCTAACTTGTAAAGTTAAATATTTTTTTTAAAACTTATCATATTTTTACTTAAAATTTGCGAATCAAGGTTTCTCTTCGTTAGCTTATAAGCTGTTAAGTATCAGTAGACTTTAACTTAATTTAAACAACAAAACCCTGATTACTAATGTTTTAAAAGTAAATCTGCGGATTTAATGATTTATTTTAATGTTTAAAATGCCTAATTCCTGTAAACACCATAGACATTCCATGCTCATCACAAAAATCTATACTTTCTTTGTCGCGGATAGACCCACCCGGCTGAACAACGGCTTTAATGCCTGCATCATGAGCAATTTCAACGGAATCTCCAAAAGGAAAAAATGCATCAGACGACATAACTGCTCCGTTTAAATCAAAACCAAAAGATTTTGCTTTTGCAATTGCTTGACGAAGTGCATCAATACGTGATGTTTGACCTGTGCCGCTTGCTATTAATTGTCCGTTTTTTGCCAAAACTATTGTATTCGATTTTGTATTTTTTACAAGTTTTATTGCAAATAATAAATCTTCAATTTCGTTGGCAGTTGGAGCTGTTTTAGTAACAACTTTAAGTTCTTCAGCTATTTCTGTTTTTAAATCTTTATCCTGACAAAGAACTCCGTTTAGTGCTGTACGGAAAGTGTATTTTGGCATTTCAACATCTTTAATTATAAGGATAACTCTGTTCTTTTTAGATTTTAAAATTTCCAAAGCTTCATTGGTATATGATGGTGCCATAACAACTTCCATAAATAAACTGTTCATTTCTGTGGCAACTTCTTTTGTTATTTCTTTGTTTGTGATAATAACTCCGCCAAATGCCGAAACAGGGTCGCCTGCCAAAGCATCTTTCCAACATTGCACCATATCATCGCGCGAAGCTAAACCACAAGCATTGTTGTGTTTCATTATAACAAAAGTGCTTGTGTCAAACTCTTTTATTAAATTAACCGCTGCATCAATATCAAGCAAATTGTTATACGAAATTTCTTTTCCGTGAAGCTGAGTAAAAAGCTCGTCGAATTTTCCGTAAAACAAACCTTTTTGATGAGGATTTTCGCCATAACGCAATACTTTTGCATCTAAAATACTTTCTTTAAATGCAGGTATTTTGGCAGTTTTATTAAAATATTTAAAAATTGCAGTATCGTAATGCGATGAAATATTAAATGCAGCTGCAGCAAATTGTTTACGGTCTTCAATATTTGATTCTCCATTTTTTTTGTTTAGTAAATCAAGCAAAGGGGTATATTCGGCTTTTGATGGCACAATTATTACATCTTTAAAATTTTTTGCTGCTGCACGAATTAAAGAAATACCTCCAATATCAATTTTTTCAATTATATCTTGCTCTTCGGCACCACTTGCTACAGTTTCTTCAAAAGGATATAAATCAACAATTACTAAATCTATTTCGGGGATTTTATACTCAGATAATTGAGTTTTGTCGCCCTCGTTATCGCGACGAGCTAAAATACCTCCAAAAACTTTTGGGTGCAAAGTTTTTACTCTTCCGCCCAAAATTGACGGATAAGAAGTTAAATCTTCTACTGCTTCAACTTTTACTCCAAGTCCTTCGATAAAACTTTGTGTGCCTCCGGTTGAATAAATTGTTACGCCTAATTTGCTAAGTTTTTTAACTATATTGTCTAATCCATCTTTATGAAAAACGGATATTAATGCAGATTTTATTTTTTTATTTGCCATATTCTTTTTTTTTGCAAAGATAGTTAAACGTAAAATGTAAAAACTAAATAATTTAGTATTGTATCAACAATTTATTAACCTCGATAATTATTTTTTTAAAACCTGATTAGCACCTCCCTAAAATACGCTATGGTAAGTGCAAACTTTTTAAAACATATGGCATTTACAAATGTTAAAATCATAGTTTTATGCTTGCTCTGATGCACATCATATTTTTATCTTCTTCAATTTGAGATATGTATATACATCTGCATTTCAGCAGACCCTAAGTATCCATTGGCTTTACTTTAATTTAAACAGTGAAGTCTTGATTGCTAGTATTTTAAAAGCAAACCTGTGGATTAAGTGGATATTTAATAAAATATATTATATCTTTGACATAAAAAAATGAATTTACTTTATTTAACTTCAGATGTATTAGGTACAGGAGATGTTGTTCTTGGAGAAAAATTACTCATTAATTTTTTAAACAACTTGCTTTCAAGTTCTAAAAAGATTGATGTAATTTTTTGTATAAATTCTGCCGCATACCTAACTTGTAACAACCATGATGCTGTTAAAATCTTTAAACAATTTAATGATAAAGGCACTATAATTTCTACTTGTGGAACATGTCTAGAATTTTATAAAATAAAAGATGAATTACAAGTTGGAGAAATTGGATCAATGAGTTTGTTAGTTCAGCTAATGAATAGTGCAAAAAATATTATTACACCATAAAGTAACTAAATCACTATGAACTAAAAATCTATAGGTTTGAACTACGAAGAAAATTAGTTATGTTTGGGAACAAGATTTTAGATACCTTAACTTGAGTATATACTTAAACAACATAGTTTTTAACAATGAGTTCAAAATCCAAAATACATAAAAATATGAAACAATTTTTTTTAATAACAATTGCCATTCTAATGTTAGGTATATCAGGCAGCAGCCAAGAACTAACTGCAAAACAGGTGCTTGTAAAAGCTGATAATTTACAACGAGGCGAAACAAACCAAGGAGAAATGAGCATGACAATTATCCGTCTAAAATGGCAACGTACAATTACAATGAAAATATGGAGTAAGGCTCGTGATTATTCAATGACATGTATAACAAGTCCGGCAAAAGACAAAGGACAAGTATTTCTTAAACGTAAAAACGAAATGTGGAATTGGGTGCCAACAATTAGTAGAATGATTAAAATTCCACCCTCGATGATGTCGCAAGCTTGGATGGGTTCTGATTATAGCAACGATGATATTTTAAAAGAAAGCAGTATTGTTGTTGATTATACTCACAAAATAATTGGCTCTGAAACTATTGATGGTATTGACTGTTTTAAAATATTACTTAGTCCAAAAGAAGATGCAACAGTTGTGTGGGGAAAAGTAGTGAAATGGATTAGTAAAAAAGAGTTTTGGCAACTAAAAACCGAGTACTACGACGAAGATGAAGAACTTGTTAGAACAGAAAAAGCATCGAAAGTAAAGCAATTTGGCGATAGGAAATTACCTTCGTATTTAGAGATTATTCCTGCCAACAAACCAGGACAGAAGACCGTAGTAACAATAATAAAAAGCGAATTTAATGTAAAACTTGATGAAGGATTTTTCTCTCAACAAAATATGAAAAGGATTAGGTAGTGCTTTTTTAATTATCATTTTTAAATTTTGCTAATAATTCTAAAAGTTTATTTATTGTAAGTTCTCTTGCTAAATAGTTTATTTTTGCTTGTTCGTAAAACGGTTTTCTATTATTTAATTCCATTTTTATAAAATCGGGTATAAAGTCATTATCAATTCCTTTTAGATAAGGTATTTCATTTATTCGTTTTGCGATTTTCATCATAATACAACCTAAACCTGCTCGTAAAAAAAATGTTACGCCCGTATTGTTTAATATTTCTATATTATTTGTTCTACATGGGAGCATTTCGCTTGTTGCTACAACTGTATTTTTCATTACAGATACTTCTAATAATGTTTCTTGTTCAAGGCGAATATACAAATCCTTATTCTGTAAAAGTTCTGCAAAACTAAGCCCAGATTTATGTTCCATAATTTCTCTAGTATCAACAAAATTATAATTATATTGTTTTGCTAATGCTCTTCCCCATTTATTTTTGCCTGCGGCTATATATCCAATAAAATAAATTAACATATTTCAATTTTTATGTAATACCAATTTAATTTCAAAATTACCGATGTTTAATATATCATTATGCCGATAGATAATCAAATGACTATAAAAAACAAAGTAAATTTTTAGAAATTCCCTCTAAACAATTATATTTTTTTCAGTTTTTAAAAATATAAAAAAGCTTTAATAATTCATCTTTTTAAAGAGAAAATTCTATTTGTTTTTTAATTCCAATTGTGATATTTAGGGTCTGCTGAAAATCTCTGAGGTGCATTAGGTTTTTATTGGTCACAGTGAGAGTTAAAACTATGCACTTTAGTGCATCTTGCTTTCAGCTTCTAAAAAAGAAAAAAAGATATAAGATATAAGAAATTAGACCTTAGACAAAAAAAATTGTTAAAATGGATTGAGTATATTACATTAACTTTTTAATTTTCCGACGCTTGCTGCGAACAGAATTGAATTTGCGAGAAATGTTATTAAGTTAAAAAATAAAATTTATAGTTCAATTTCTTGACTTTATAGACAGACACT
>CAZRWZ010000092.1:0-10242 GCA_964603745.1 uncultured Bacteroidaceae bacterium
AAATGCAAACTTATAAGCACATATGTTTTAAAAAGTTTGCACTTACAATAGTGTAAGTTTAATATACTCAATCCATTCAGTTTTTCAGCAAACCTCTAGTAGAAGTTGCCTATAAATTACTCAATATTTTTAGTAGTGATAGCGTATAAAACTCGCAGATTCTCTAATTGAGTATTTTCATTATTTGCTTTTGCTAAACGCATTAATTCCAAAATTAAACGTCGTATAACAATAATATTATCAACAATATTATAGAATTTTTCGTTTTTTTCTACGTTTTGTTGTTTTAAGTAAAAATCTATTTCATCTTTTCCAAAAACAGAACCTTTATTAAAAGGATTTATATAGAAAAAAACTTTTGCATCATTTTTTAGTTTAAGTTTAACACTTAATTTATCAACATAAGCTATTATAAAATTATTATGCAAATCTACTCCAAAAATTGATAAATCTAGTTTTTGTGCAAGTGCTAAATATATAATTGACAACATTATAGGACTACCCTTTTTACGAGCTAAAACATTGTTTATGTAATACGATTTGTAATCTTTGTAATATCTTTTATCTCCTCTAAATTTGTTTTCGTTAAAAAATATATGATTTATTACTTTTGTTTTTTCAAAAGCAGTTAAATTATCGTGTAACTCAATCCATACTTTTCTTTTTAGCTCGTCAACTGCTTCTTCTATTTCTGTATAGTCGCACTCAAAAAATTTCTGTTTGCAAATTATACTTGCCCCTAGTGCAATATCGTTTCCTCCAGATTTAACCCAATTAGTAAATTCTTGAATAATTACATTGTTTTGTATTTTGTTAATTATATTTTCTAATCGTTGCTGCACTAACTCATTGTTAGAGAACTCCCAAGCTTCTTCAAGTTGATTTATAATTTTCTCACCTTGTTTAATTAAACTATCTCTAACATTCTGAAAAACAGTTTCATCATTGTCGTCAAGTAAGGATATATGTGCTTTTAATTTTTTATCGTCCATCAATGTAAATTAACAAGTACAAATTTATTACAATTCAACTAGTTTATCTAAGACTTTAACTATCAACTTTTCAACAATTGGCTTATAATCGTTAATAAAAGACTTGTTTACTCTGTTTGCAATAACCACACAAACAGTTAAAGCATTGTGTTTCAGCAAAGCAGACAAGCCGTAAATTGCAGAGCATTCCATTTCGTAATTGTTGATTTTATTTTTCTTGTATTCAAATTTTTCTATTTGAGCATTAATGTTTTTATTAAAATTTTGTAATCTTAAAATTCTGCCTTGTGGTCCATAAAATCCGGGAGCAGATATTGTATAACCAAAATGGAATTCTTTGTTGCTAAATAGTTTAACTAGTTTATCTGATGCTTTAACAATGTAAGGTTTTGGTAATTTATTGTTCCAATCTATTTGATTTAAAAAATCATTAACAGCATTGTTATCAGAAACATCATCTACATTTTTATAGTAGTTTAATACAGAATCGAAACCAACAGCATGTGTTGAAAGAACAAAATCTCCTGCATTAATTTTATGTTGCAAGCCTCCAGATGTCCCAATTCTGATAAAATTTAAAGTTTTTTTATTTGTTTTAATGGTTCTTGTTTTAAAATCTATATTAACAAGAGCATCAAGTTCGTTTATTACAATATCTATATTATCGGTGCCAATGCCTGTAGAAATAACAGTAAAGCGTTTGCCTTTGTATGTACCTGTTATTGTAAAAAACTCACGATTCGATTTTTCTAGCTCAATTGTATCAAAATTATTTGCAACAATTTTAACTCTTCCTTGATCGCCAACAAGAATAATATTATTAGATATATCTTGCGGTAATAAATGTAAATGGTAAATGCTTCCATCAGGGTTTATAATAAGTTCAGAGTTTTCTATCATAATACCGTAATAAAAATTAATGTTGAGATAAAGAACAAGAGCTGCATGCACCTGCACAAGAAATGGCTTCTTTCTTAAAGAAAAGAGGGGCAATACTTTTGTAAATGCCATAAACGGCATACGAAATACTTGCTAAAATAATGATATATGTAATAATTTCTTGCATAATAATTAATTTATAAATAAACTACCTATTTGGTAAACTGCTGCTGATAAAATCCATGCTAAACCGGTTGTGTACGCAATCATAAACAATGCCCAACGCCACGAGTTTGTTTCTCGCTTTACGGCTACAATTGTAGCAATACACGGAAAATAGATAAGTATAAATATTAAAAAAGATAGAGCAGTAAGCTTGTTAAAAACATGTTCTCCTGTTTTTTCTCCTTGCGTATATTTAGAGTTTTGTAATTTTTCTACCAATACACTACTATCTTCGCCCTCGTTAGTTTGATACAGAACACCCATAGTGCTAATAACTATTTCTTTAGCAGCAACTCCTGTTATTACCGAGACTGTCATTTTCCAATCAAAACCTAGTGGTTTCATAACAGGGGTGCAAAACTTACCCATTCTGCCAATATACGATTTTTCTTGCTTTTCGCTTTGTTTTTCAGATAATAAATTATACTTGAAAGTTTCTCTTTCTTGTTGATATTCAGCCGATTTTACACTGTCGGATTTGGTAATTAAACTTTCGTATTTTGTGTTATTTTCTGATATAAGTTTATCGTAATTTTTACTTAATTCAACATTTTGAGGGAAATATCCTAATGCCCAAATAATAACAGATGCAATTAGAATAATACCTCCCATTTTTTTGAGATATTGTTCGCCTTTGTGCCACATGTGTTTTAACGTGCTTTTTGCTGTTGGCACACGATATGGGGGCAGTTCCATAACAAAAGGCACTTCATCTTTATTAAAAAATATTTTTTTAAAAATTATCGACATTAAGGCAGCAATTAAAATTCCTACAATGTAAATACCAAAAATAATATTACCACCATTTTCAGGAAAAAATGCTGATGTAACAAGGATATAAACAGGCAATCGTGCCGAACACGACATAAATGGATTTATTAGAATAGTTAAAATCCTATCGTTGCGGCTTTCTATTGTGCGAGTTGCCATAATTGCCGGCACATTACAACCAAATCCCATTATTAATGGAATAAACGAACGCCCGTGTAAACCTATACGGTGCATAATTCTATCCATTATAAAAGCCGCCCTAGCCATGTATCCGGTGTCTTCCATCAACGAAATAAAAAAGAAAAGAATTAATATATTTGGTAAAAATACAATTACACCGCCAACACCGCCAATAATACCATCAACGAGTAAATCTTTAAGCATACCGTTAGACATGTGATTATTTAAAAAACTACCAACAAATTCTACTATATAATTTAGCCAATCCATTGGGTAGCTACCAAGTGTAAAAGTTGTTTGAAACATTAACCACATAAAAAAGAAAAACAGTGGAAACCCCAAAAATTTATGGGTTAAGAAGGTATCTATTATATCTGTTTGGCTAACCTCTTTTTGTATTTTTCCTTGATATGTTTCTTTTAATGCACCTGCAATAAAACCATATTTATTATCTGTTATAAGTGTTTCTGTATCTTCGTTTAAATGATTTTCGAGCCGTTTTATTTCTTTTGTTGTAAGTTCTTTTATGGACTTAAAATTTTCGGCTTTATTCAATATTTTTTCGGCATGTTCATCTTTTTCCAACATTTTTATTGCTAAAAACCTAGATGATATTTTATCGGTAATTTTTTTGTTTGGTTTTATTAAATCTTGTATTTTTTTTATCGATTTTTCTATAGGTTTCCCATAATTTATATGGATATGACGTACTGTTTCGTCTAAATCTTCGTACACTTCTATAATTTTATCGAATAGCTCTGTTATGCCTTCGCCTTTTGAGCTAATTGTTGGTATCATGGGGACACCTAACATTTTACCAAGAGATTTATAATCGAATTTTGCACCCGATTTTTCTAGTTCGTCATACATATTTAGAGCAACTACAACCTTAATATCCATATCTATAAGTTGTGTTGTTAAATACAAGTTTCTTTCCAGATTTGAAGAATCTATAACATTGATTACAATATCTGGGGTTTCGTTTAAAATATAATAGCGAACAAATAATTCTTCTGGTGTATATGCTGTTAATGAGTATGTTCCGGGTAAATCGGTAATCTTAAAACGGTAATCGTTTTGCTCGAAATATGCAATTTTAGACCCAACCGTAACACCGCTGTAGTTTCCTACATCTTCTTTAGAATGCGAAGCAAAATTAAAAAGTGTAGTTTTTCCGCAATTGGGGTTTCCTACAAGTGCAACATTAATTGTTCGCCCTTTTTTATTTGCCGATGTTTTTAAGATATGCTCATCAAAAGTACCGTTAAAATCTAAGTCGTTTATTAGCTTTGCTTCGGTTTCTGAAATAACTTCTATTAGTTCGGCTTCGCTTCGGCGTAACGAAATTTTATATGTTAATATCTGATATTCAATAGGGTCTTTTAAAGGAGCGTTTTTTATTACCTCAACGGTTTTACCTTTAACAAAACCCATTTCTGTAATACGTTTTCTAAACGCACCACGTCCTTTAACCTTTACGATTACAGCTTTTTCGTTATTTTGTAAATCAGATAAATTCATATTTTATTCTACAAAACTATATTATTTAACTAAATCATACAATCACTATTTGTTGGTATTTTTTATTTTTTTTAGTAGGGTCTGTCTATAAAGTAAAAAACTCTAATAGTTATGTGGTTTGAGTATATAAAAACTCCCCCAGTAGTAAATACCCCACTACAACAAAAAAGGAGGTTAAAAAAATATAAAAATATACTTCCTATTATTTTTGTGAAGATTTTATTCGCTATCTTTACTAAAAATTAAAAAATTACAAAAAAATGGCAAAATTAAATATTATATCAAAAGCAGAATACACTAAAAATTCTATTATTTTAGTAGATTCTATTAAAAAAATTTCTAAAAAAGAAGTTTCTAAAGAAGATTTAGAATTTATCAAAAAAACTTTTAAAAAAGATGATAAATTTATAGATTTAAGTACTTATAATAATTTAAAATATATTGTTATTGTAGATAAAGAAAATATTTCTACCAATTTGTTAGAACAAGTACGAATTGTGGGAAGTAAAATTGCAAGCAAGTCTAATATGCTTAAAATCAAACAAATAAATATAAATTCTATAATTTGCAAAAAAGAAGTAGTTCTTGCTCTTGCCGAGGGAATTGCATTGAGCAATTATCAGTTTATAAAATATTTTTCTGATAAAAAGAAAAAAGAAAACACACTATCTACAATAAATATTTTTTCTAAGAATGTAAATAAAAAAGATATTGAAAAACTATCAATAATTATTGATTCTGTATTTTTTACTCGTAATCTTGTAAATGAGCCTGTATCTTATTTAACTGCCGAAAAACTTTCGTCAGAAATAAAAGCTGTTTCAAAAAAAGCAGGATTTACTATTGAAGTTTTCAACAAAAAGAAAATAGAATCCCTTAAAATGGGAGGTTTACTTGCTGTAAACAAGGGAAGTATTGACCCTCCAACATTTTCTATTCTTACATGGAAACCAAAAAATGCAAAAAACAAAAAACCGGTAGTACTTGTAGGCAAAGGAGTAGTTTTTGATACAGGTGGTTTAAGTTTGAAACCAACTGCGGGCAGTATGGACGAAATGAAATCGGATATGGCAGGAGCAGCAGCAGTGGCAGGAACACTAAAAGCTATTGCCGAAGCAAAATTACCTGTTTATGTTATTGGTTTGATACCTGCAACCGACAATCGCCCAGGGCAAAATGCTTATGCTCCGCAAGATGTTATTACAATGTTTGATGGCACAACAGTAGAGGTTTTAAATACTGATGCCGAAGGTCGTATGATTTTAGCCGATGCCTTGGCTTATGCTAAAAAATACAAACCCGAATTGGTTGTAGATTTAGCAACATTAACAGGAGCAGCTTGGGCTGCTATTGGGCAATATGCCATTGTTGGAATGGGCAATGCTAATGAAAAGAAATTCTCTAAACTAAAGAAAAGTGGTGAAAATGTTCACGAACGAATTGTAGAATTTCCTTTTTGGGAAGAATATGGCGAGCTTATAAAATCTGATGTTGCCGATATTAAAAACATAGGAGGAAAAGTTGCAGGAGCTATTACAGCAGGGAAATTTTTAGAACATTTTACCGATTACCCTTATATACATCTTGATATTGCCGGACCGGCCTATACTTCGGTAAACGACGCTTATCGCCCAAAAAACGGGACAGGTGTTGGTGTTCGTCTATTGTTTGATTATTTCGATAAGTTTTAATAGAATTGAATTTTTATTAAATTATAATTAAAAGGAAAGCCAAATTTCCCATTGAATAAATGGGTTAGGTGGATTGAAAGTATTATTAATCTGCAATACTATTAAGTAAAATTTTATTTAGATTAAATTTATTTTCAACAATAGATAATTACTAAATTCAATTTTGTTATTTTTACAAAAAAATTACAATGGAAAAAATAAAAGTAGGAATAAGTCATGGCGATATAAATGGAATTGGCTATGAGATTATTATAAAAACACTTATGGATACAAGAATGATGGATTTTTGTACTCCAATAGTTTATGGTTCTCCTAAGGTTGCAGCATATCACCGTAAGGCGTTAAATATCAATAATTTTAACTTTAACACTATTGATGATGCCGATAAAACAAACAATAGAAAAGCAAATATAATTGATTGTTTTGGCGATGATATAAAAGTAGAACTCGGAAAATCTACAGACATAGCAGGCGAAGCGTCTTTTGTGTCATTAGAAAAAGCTGTTGACGATTTAAAAAACAATAAAACTCAAGCATTAGTAACAGCTCCAATTAATAAACATAATATCCAATCAGATAAGTTTAATTTTCATGGACATACAGAATATTTACAAGAAAAATTTGGAGCAGATGAAGTTTTAATGTTGTTGGTAAGTGGAAATTTGCGAGTTGGAGTAGTTGTTGGACATACTGCAATTAAAGATGTGCCAAGTAAAATTACCAAAGAAAGCATAACAAAAAAACTTAATTTAATGAACGATTCATTAAAAAAAGATTTTGGAATTAGAAAACCAAAAATTGCTATTTTAGGATTAAATCCTCATGCAGGAGATGATGGCTTGTTAGGAAACGAAGAACAAGAAATAATAAGCCCAACAATTAACGAAGCACGTGACAAAGGCATTTTAGCCGTTGGTCCATTTGCTGCCGATGGTTTTTTTGGTTCAGATATGTATAAAAAATTTGATGGTATTTTAGCAATGTATCACGATCAAGGATTAGCTCCGTTTAAAGCACTTGCTTTTACTTCGGGAGTTAATTTTACAGCCGGTTTACCCATAGTTAGAACATCGCCGGCTCATGGCACTGCATACGAAATAGCAGGGCAAAATACAGCATTGCCCGATTCTTTTAGAGAAGCTTTATATTTAGCTATAGATATTTATAAAAACAGAAATACCTTAGAAAAATTAGAAGCAAACGCATTAAATATTGATACAAATAAAGAACGAAGATAAAATTAATAAAAATTATTTTTAGTAGTGTAATTGATTGAATAGAATACAAATAATTGTTAAATTTTTTTAATACACTACATTTTAATAAATCAAAATTTAAAAATCTAAATTAAATTATTACATTTGCCAATTAACATAAAAAAAGAAAGATGAAAAAAGTATTTTTAGCGATAGTTATTTTATTATCAGTATTTTCGACAAGTTCGTTTGCTCAAAAAGGTAAATTTGGACATATTAATTCAAGCGATTTGTTAGCCTTGATGCCAGAACGTGCAACAGCACAAAATGAATTGCAATCTTATTCTAAAGAATTAGAAGACCAATTAAATCTTATGAATCAAGAGTTTCAGGCAAAGTATAACGATTATACAACCAAGCAAGATTCAATGTCTAGTGCTATCAGACAAATGAAAGAAGAAGAATTACAAAGTTTACAACAAAGAATTCAAACCTTTCAACAAACAGCACAACAAGATTTGCAAACTAAAGAAAGCACCTTGTTACAACCCATAATCGACAAAGCAAAAAATGCTATTAAAGCTGTTGCAAAAGAACAAGGTTATGATTGGGTTTTTGATACAAGTATGGGCTCTTTAGTAGTATGGCCTGAAAGCAGCGATAACCTTATGGATGCTGTTAAAAAGAAACTCGGAATACAATAAAAAATTTAAAAGCTGTTTTGATAACAGCTTTTTTTTTCGCTATACTCAATTTATAGAGTTTAATAAACTTGTTTTTAGTACATAAATTAACGAGCTTACCGCAAGCTCGGTTCTGTTTGTTATAAGTTTAGGGAAATTAAATATCCCAATTAGAATTAAATATTTTGTAGAAGATTTAAAGCAATGAAAAATATTTATATAATTATATTTGTTTTTATTTCAACAACTTATGCTTATACTCAAGTTCTTACTTCAACACATTTTATACAAGCAAGTATAAAAGATGGAGAAAAACTTACAAAAGCATATCTAAGCCCTTTGGAACACGCTATGGCTTTTGCCAATAGCGATGGAAATATTAATTTCACAATAAGCGATAAAAAATTTGCCTTTAATTTTGGCTTTAGTATTTCGTCTATTTCAACAATAGGTAAGGATAAAACTTTTGATGTAAATGCTATTGGTTTAAGCGAAATTGAGCCATCAAATCCAAATAAAACAATTGCACAAACATTTTTTGGCGAAGAAACAAGTATAGCAATGCAAACAAAATCTACATATTATAGCCCTGTGCTACCATTAGGATACACAGAAAAACCTATTGCCGAAGTGCAAACAGCAAAGGGCAGTGGAATAAATTTGTTGCCATTGCCTATTTTAAATATGAGCGTTTATGCTTATGGCACACACTTGTCGTTTAGCGGTTTAGCAAAAATAAACATTCCTGAAACTAATGGTAATATATATTCAATAGGATTTAGTTTACAACATAATTTAGGCGAATTTATAAAACCATTAGCCGATTTACCTGTTGATATATCTATACTTGTAGGCTATCAAAAAACAAAACTCAGCTATTTTCTTGATATTAAACCCGACGAAACTAATACAGAATTAAATTTGCAAAACAATGGTCCATACGATAATCAAATTTTAACTATAAACACCTATGCAATACCAATAGAATTAATAATTTCTAAAGAACTAAAAGGATTTAATTTTTATGCTTTTACAGGCTATTCTATACAGAATTCGAGTGTTGAACTAAAAGGAAATTATCCACTATTTGTTGCCGACCCTACAAGCACTTTTAAAATTTTAGTAGAAGATGTTACCGACCCTTTTAATTATACACAAAGTTTTAATGAATTAAAAGGAGGACTGGGAATAACATATCAATTGCATTTTTTAAAATTGAAAATAAATGCTACTTTGTCAAAATATTTTTTATTTAATATGGGCTTAGAAATTAATTTTTAAAATATGGTAAAACCAAAAAAATCTTTAGGTCAGCATTTTCTGATAGATAAAAATATTACTGAGAAAATTGCAAAATCATTAATAAACAAAGACAAATTAATTGAGGTAGGCCCGGGCGAAGGAGCTTTAACCGATTTTTTTATTAAAGATGAAAACATAGATTTTGTTGCCATAGAAACCGATAAAGAGGCATTTGAATTTTTAAAAGAAAAATATCCTTTGCAAGAAGAAAAGTTTGTACTTGCCGATTTTTTAAAATTAGATTTAACACAATTTTTTGATAAAGAATTTTCTATTATAGGAAATTTTCCTTACAATATTTCATCACAAATATTTTTTAAAGTTATTGATAATAAGGAAATTGTAACAGAAGTTGTTTGTATGATACAGAAAGAAGTTGCCGAAAGAATAGCATCTAAAGAAGGTAATAAACAATACGGGATTTTAAGTGTATTGCTTCAAGCATATTACAATATCGAATATTTGTTTACTGTTAACGAAAATGTTTTTAATCCACCACCTAAGGTAAAATCGGGTGTTATACGAGTTACAAGAAACTCAACTACCAAGCTAAATTGCGACGAAAAATTATTTAAACAAGTAGTTAAAACTTCGTTTAATCAACGTCGTAAAATGCTACGTGTATCACTTAAATCTATGTTAAATAATATTGATGTTAGCAAATATAATATTTTTACAAAAAGACCAGAACAATTAACTGTTGCAGAGTTTGTTACACTCACAAATATTGTACAAGAAGCTGGTGTGTAATTAGAGCTTGTTTATAAAATCTGATTTCTGCGTTACACTTGTAGATTAAAAA
>CAZRWZ010000093.1:0-10152 GCA_964603745.1 uncultured Bacteroidaceae bacterium
GACAAATATCTAAGCTCTAATATCTTTTTTTTACTTTTTAGAAAATGCACTAGAAGTGCATAGTTTTAACTACATTTGTGACCAATAAAATTTTATCTAATAAGAGTTACATTTCCACTTTTTGTATGTTCTACTCCGTTAAAATCTTTGCAAACCACAACCCATTTATAAGTGTCGTTCTGTGCTATTCTATTATCTCCTTTAACTGTTCCGTCCCAAATTTCATACAAGTCTATACTATCCCAAATAAGTTCTCCCCAACGATCATATACTCTTAAAGTAAAATTATCTAAATCTATTCCGTGTCCTACAACTTTAAAACCATCATTAATATCATCACCATCTGGTGAAAATGCTGTAGGAGCATATAAAGTGAATATATCTTGTACTACTACCATATGTTTTACCGAATCTACACAGCCATATTGATTTTGTACTATTAAAACAACATTATGTTTTCCAATACCTTTAAATTTATGCACAGGCTCTACTACACCTGAGGAGTCGCCATCATCAAAATTCCAAAAATTAAATAAATTATCTTCAGAATAATTATCAAAACCTACTGTTGGATTGATAATACTAACAACATCAGGTATAGCCTCAAATTTAGCTTTAGGGTTTGGATATACGCTAATCATTTGTAATATTGTATGTTGAGCACTACAACCATCTTGTGTTACAACCGATAATGATACATCATAAACTCCTGTTTCTTCAAATATATAAATAGGACTTGGGCTTAAACTTGCTCCATAACCTAAAGTCCAATTATAACTTGCAAATGTGTACTCATTATTTACATTAAAATGTACTTGCAACGGAACACAACCTTTTAAAACATCAGCAGAAAAAGACAATGGTGGAATATCATAAATATTAACAGTAACATCATCGTTAGCTATTGAACCACAATTATCTATAACACTAAAACTATATGTTGTTGGGGTATTCAGATATTCAATAATATTATTTGTATCTACAATATTATTATTACTATCATATACTGTATAAGGAGGTACTCCATTACTTGGCACATAAGATATTATAACTGGGTCGCCTGGGCAAACAGTATCTTTATTTGCAATTACATCTATATTTACTTGTGGCGATACAGATACTGTAATATCTTCTGTATTACTTGAACAACCCATAGAATCAACAGCATATACAGAATATGTTGTTCCTGTTGTAGGGCTTACTGTTACAGATGAACCACTGCCTTGAGCAGGTGTCCAATAATAAGTATATGGACCTACGCCTGATATTGGAGTAGCAGATATTGTTGCAGTTTCTCCATAACAAATTAATTGATTACTTGAACCGGTTATTATTACTTCGTCAACAGTTACAAATATATTTGTTGTTCCGCTACACCCATGATTATCTGTTACTTCCACAGTATATTGACCTGCAGAAGAAGCATTTATTGACTGGCTTGTTTCTCCTGTACTCCAGTTATATGTATATCCTGAACCTGCATTTAGCAATGCTTGATCTCCTGCACAAATATCAGGATTTCCGGTAATTGTTGGTGTAGGATTAGGATTTACTATAAAATCTAATGTTACAGTACTATCACAACCATTTACAGATTGAAATACTTCGGTGTAAACACCTGCTGTACTTAATAATTGTGTTCCAAAAGAATATGTTTCGCCTTCGCAAATATCTTTAGTATCTGTTCCTAAAATTTCGGCAGGTTCTGTTATTTCTACACTTGTTGTTATTGTACAATTATGTGCATCTGTTACAGTTACATCATAAGTACCTAATATTAAGTTTGTTTGGTCTTCATTACTTGCAACAAAACCTGAGCCATTACTTGTTGTCCAATTATATTGATATGGAGTAGTTCCACCTCCTACTGTTAGGTCTATACTTCCATCATCTCCTTGATAACAAGTTACATTAATATGTGTTTCGCCTATTGTTAATGCAGTTGGCTCAATTATTTCTACACTTTTAGTTATTGAACAATTATTAGCATCTGTTATAGTTACAATATAAGTTCCTGCTCCTATATTTGTTTGGTCTTCGTCTGTAGCAACAACACCCGAACCATCACTTGTAGCCCAATTATATTGATATGGTGTAGTTCCATTTCCTGTTGTTATATCTATACTACCGTCAGTACCACCATTACAAGCAACATCAGTATGTATTTCTGATATGGTTAATGCAGGTGGTTCAGTTATTGTTGCACTTGTTGTTATTGTACAACTATGTGCATCTGTTACTGTTACATTATAAGTTCCTGCTCCTATATTTGTTTGATCTTCGTCTGTGGCAACAAAACCAGAGCCATCGCTTGTTTCCCAGTTATACTGATATGGTGTAGTTCCTCCTCCTACTGTGATATCTATGCTTCCATCTCCCGATTGATAACAAGTTAAATCAATATGAGTTTGACTTATAGTTAATGCAGGTGGTTCAATTATTGTTGCACTTATTGTTATTGTACAATTATGTGCATCTGTTACTGTTACATCATAAGTTCCTGCTCCTATATTTGTTTGGTCTTCGTCTGTGGCAACAACACCAGAGCCATCGCTTGTTGTCCAATTATATTGATATGGTGTAGTTCCTCCTCCTACTGTGATATCTATGCTTCCATCTCCCGATTGATAACAAGTTATATCTGTATGTGTTTCATTTATTGTTAATTCAGTAGGCTGACTTATTGATGAGTTTGCAGTTCCTGTACAATTATTAGCATCTGTTATAGTTACATCGTAAGCACCTACACCCAAATTTGTTTGATCTTCGTCTGTGGCAACAATACCTGAGCCATCACTTGTTGTCCAATTATATTGATATGGTGCTGTTCCGTTAGATACAGCTAAATCTAATGCTCCATTATTATTATTGTAGCAATCGATATCTGTTGCACTTATAGAACCCGTAGGGTTAGTGTTTACAACCACAGTTCCACTGGCAGAGCCTGAATTTCCGTAACTATCTGTAACAGTTACCGAATAAGTGGTAGTTGTAGTTGGACATACGTTAAAAGGACCTTCGCCTGAAAAATTTGAATCGCTCCAAACATAAGTATATGGAGGAAGCCCTTGGCTTGTAATTGTTGATGTTATATCTGTGCATTCTCCATTGCATAATGTATCAGAATTTACTGATATTGAAATATTACATGGTACAGGATCTACTGCACATTCGAGTACAGTATCGTTTGCACAAACATGTGTTATTGTAACATGATATGTTGTTGTAGATGATGGCGAAACTGTTATTGATGATGATGTTTCGCCAGTATTCCAATGATATGTTACTAAACTTGGATTTAAAAGTGGATTTACTGTTGCATTTAATACAGCATTGTCGCCTATGCAAATTGTTGTATCAGGCGAAATAGTAGGTTCTAAATCAAAATTATCTTGTATAGTAATTGTGTAATCATTAAACGAAGGGTCGCAAGGACAACCGTTTAATATAGAGATAGTAAAAGTTTCATTTTCGGTTATATTATCTATAAAAGCAGTATAATAAATTGTGTCGGACATTTGCCCCGGCATTAACCAATATGATGTAGGGAAAAAACTTAAATCGCTATTATCAGCATTACCTGTTACGCTAATATCAACATATACCGAATCGTTTAAAAATGTACTATCAACTTTAGCAAATACCCAATAATTTTCGCAACCTTCGTAAATTATATGATCATCGCCCCCATAAGAAGAAGAGTGATCTGCATTAACCTCTCCACCAGAAGAGAAACCTCTTTCTGCTATTAACACCGCCGAATCGTAAACACCATCACCAACATCTGTTATTGCTAATTTTATATGATAAGTTTCGCATTGTGTAACTAAAGCTGTTGCTGTTAAAGGAGTGGTGTAACCATCAAATTGAAATTCTGTTCCTTGATAGTTATCTACATAATATTGCGAATTATCACCAGGTCCAGTTGTAGGTCCAGAAGTAACAAAACCATTATTAACACTATTAATAGCAACCGGCGTTGTTGTTCCCGGAACTAAAGCAATATTTTCGTCGGCATATGAACCTCCAGCAGGATTTGGTCCCGATAAAAAGAAAGCAAAAACATCGTTATATGTTGAATTTACATATTCAGGATATTCATCAGAAGCAAAAATATAATTAAATTTTAATGTGTCGGAAGATGGTATAAAATCAAATTCTAATATTATAGCATCGTATGTTTGTGTTGATGTTAATGAATTAAATAAAGGGCTACCGGGTAAACCAAAATCTGTTGTAATACTCACTGAATTATTAGGGCCTATGCAGTCTGTTACGTTACCTGTGCTTAAAATAAGCCCGTGGTCTTCGGCAAAACCTAATAAAGTTCCACCAGAATAATAGCCTATTGCTGCATTTGGGCCAGTATAATCTACATTAAAAGCTTGCAAACATCCTGTAACAAGAACATCTTCAATTAATTGTTGGGCTGTGTAAATATCTGGATCAGCAGTAACAACTTGTCCAAAAACTTGGCTTGTTAAGGTAAATAACAGTGCAAATATTATATTTTTCATAAACTTAAATTTAAAAACCAGCTATAATTGTAATTATATTTTCAATCTTAGTTGTAAAATTAAAAATATAAAAATACAATAAATTAATGAAAAGACGTTTTTTTTTTTAATAAGTTGCCATTTATTTTATTTTATTCTATATTATCTCATCAAATAACTGCATTATACTTTAATATTTAGATAGTTACTGTTTGCATGTAGAACCCGATTTCGGTATTCTTGCTTAAAGTTCAAATTCTCAAATATTTTAGAGAACTTCTGTTAATTATTTTCTTACAACGACATCTTAAATAATTTTTAAACACCTGTGTATATCTTTATCTATCAAATAATTACAAGTTCTATTTTATTAAGGTGAGCTTGGGTTTATTATTTTTATGATGGAAGTTAATCATTATAAAAAATATTATACCGATAGATAATTAAAAGGAGTACTTTTATAAATTAAAACTATTTTAGCAAATAGTTATGAAAATTGTAACATTTTTATATCTTTATGCGTCTGTTTTTTTAGACCTTATAAAATTAAGAAAATGCAAAAACTATTTATTTTATTACTAATAGTTATAATAACATCAACAAATGTTAAAGCACAACAATCTTGGACATTAGAGCAATGTGTTGATTATGCTATAGAAAATAATATTCAGGTAAAACAAAAAGCATTAAATTCCAAAATGACAGAGAATAATTTAAAACAATCTAAATTAAATTTACTGCCTAATTTGAATGGAAATATTAGCAGAAATTATTCTTTTGGTAGAGCAGTAGACCCGTATACAAACGAATTTAATTACGAAAATACATATAATGATAATTATGGGTTATCAAGTAATTTAACATTGTTTAATGGTTTTCAGAAATTAAATAAAATAAAACAAAACAAACTAAATCTTGAAGCCGATTTGCAAGATTTAGAAAAAATAAAAAACGATATTTCTTTAAATATAGCAACAGCGTATTTAAATATTTTATTTAACGAAGAACTTTTGCGAATAGCACAAGACCAAGCTGCAGTAACAAGCAAACAAGCCGAAAGAACAAAAACATTAGTAGAAGCCGGCAGTTTAGCAATGGGCGATTTGTATGATATACAATCGCAATTAGCAAACGAAGAATTGAATATTATAACCTCTAAAAATCAACTTGATATATCATATTTAGATATTCAGCAATTGCTTAATCTAGATTCTGTAGCAGGTTTTAAAATAGCAATACCAAATACCGAAAGTTTTACAGAAACTCCTTTGCCTGTTTTTGAAGAAGTATTAACCCAATCGCAGAATTTACCTGAGATAAAAGCTGCTGAATATCGTTTAAATAGTGCCGAACAAAGTTTAGATATTTATAAAGGGCAAAGATACCCTACATTAAATTTAACATTAAGTTACAATTCTGGTTATTCCGGAAACAGAAAAATTGCCGATGGTAATCCCACAATGATTCCATATCAAAGTGGCATTACCCAAAGTGGAGAAATAGTTTATTCGTATCAACCACAATACACATATTCTACAAAACCATTTTCCGACCAACTTAGCGATAATGCAAGTACAAATCTTGGGTTTCAGTTGAATATACCAATTTTTAATAACTGGCAGGTAAATACAAGTGTAAGCAATGCTAAAATATCGGTTTTAAACTATAAATATTCTCTTGATTTAGCAAAACAAAATTTAACAAAAGATGTGCAACAACGATACACCGAAGCAGTTGCAGCACTTAAAAAATATCATGCTACTGATGTTACATTAAAAGCAATGGAAGAATCGTTTAAATATACCGAAGAAAAATATAATAACGGCTTAGTAAATACGGTAGATTATAATATTTCGAAAAATAAATTAGTATCAACAAAATCTGATTTATTGAAAGCAAAATATGAATATATTTTTAAGATTAAAATCTTAGATTTTTATATGGGAAAGAAAATTACTCTTTAAAATAAAGATAAAATGAATAAAACATTAAAATATTTACTTATAATAGTTGGTGTACTTATAGTTGCTATAATAATAGGCAAAACTTCAGGATTTATTGGCAAAGAGGCATTTCTGAAAATATCTACTGAAAAAGCACAAAAAAGAACAATAACAGAAACAATTGTTGCAAATGGTAAAATACAACCAAAAACAGAGGTAAAAATTAGTGCCGATGTATCGGGCGAAATAATAGAACTTTTTGTAGAAGATGGCGATTCCGTTTCGCAAGGTCAATTGTTATTAAAAATTAATCCTGATATTTATCAATCTACAATAGAAAGATTAGCCGCATCGGTAAATACGTCTAAAGCACAATTAGCACAAAGCGAAGCATCTCTTTTAGAAAAAGAAAAATCGTATGAACGAAATAAAAATTTATGGGATAAAAAAGCCATTTCAGATGCCGAATTTGAAAGTATTGAAATTGCATATAAAGTAGCTTTAGCAAACAAAAAATCTGCTGAGTACTCGGTAAAAAGTTCCGAAGCATCATTAAAAGAAGCAAACGAAAATCTTACAAAAACTCAGATTTATTCTCCTATAAACGGAATTGTTACAAAACTAAATGTAGAAAAAGGCGAAAGAGTTGTAGGAACAGCTCAAATGACAGGAACAGAAATAATGCGTATTGCAAACCTTAATAATATGGAGGTTATTATTGATGTTAATGAAAATGATATAGTTAGAGTGTCGAAAAAAGATACTGCATTAGTAGAAGTTGATGCCTATCTTGGCAAAAAATTTAAAGGAATTGTTACAGAAATAGCAAATTCTGCTAATACCGAAGGAACTGCAACAGACCAAGTTACAAACTTTGAAGTTAAAATTAAACTTTTATCTAAATATTATAAAGATTTAATTACCGATGAAAAACCATTTCCTTTCAGACCAGGAATGTCGGCTTCGGTTGATATACAAACCAATACAGTGAAAAATGTTTTAAGTTTGCCAATAAAAGCTGTTACAACAAGAGCCGATTCTTTATTAAACGACTCTTTAAAATCTTCTGATGATGAGGGTATTCTCGAAATAGTTTTTGTTTATGATAACAAAAAAGTAAAAATCAGAAAAGTGAAAACAGGAATTCAAGATGATAATTATATTCAAATATTATCAGGAATAAAACTTGATGAGGAAATAGTCTCAGACCCATATTCGGCTATAAATAAAACTTTAAAAAATGATATGCCTGTTGAAAAAGTAAGCAAAGATAAACTTTTTTAAATAGCTTTGCAATATGTTAACCGCTGCATATCAAGCTTATAGCAACAAGAAAATCTAATATTTTTTTATTAGTTATAAGAATCATACATTTGTATAAATTATAAAATTTAAAGAATGAACAATAATTATTGTGTAATTATGGCCGGTGGTGTTGGAAGCCGTTTTTGGCCAATGAGTAGAACAGAAAAACCAAAACAATTTATTGATATATTAGGTACAGGGAAATCGCTTTTACAACAAACTTTCGAAAGATTTTTACCCATTTGTCCTGCCGAAAATATCTATGTTGTAACAAATAATATTTATATAGATTTAGTTTTAGAACAAGTTCCTAGTATAAAAAAGGAACATGTTCTTGGAGAGCCGCTTAGAAAAAATACAGCCCCTTGTATTGCTTATGCAAATCATAAAATTAAAATAGAAAACCCTGATGCAAACATAATTGTTGCACCTGCCGATCATCTAATTTTAAAAGAAAAAGCTTTTGAAGAAAGAATAAATGAAGGACTCGATTTTATTAAAAAACATAATGTTCTTTTAACTTTAGGAATTAAACCAAGCAGACCAGATACAGGTTACGGATATATTCAAATAAACAATGAGTTTAAAGTAGAAACAGAAAATGAAAAACTAAAAAAAGTAAAAACTTTTACAGAAAAACCTAACTTAGAAATGGCAGAGTTTTTTGTTGAGAGTGGCGAATTTTTCTGGAATTCAGGTATCTTTATTTGGAATATAAACTCAATAAACGAATCTTTTAATAAATTTTTGCCAGACATTAATACTCTATTTGAGAAAGGCACAAAGGCATACAATACTGATAAAGAAAGTGCATTTATAAATGATACATATTCTAAATGTGTGAATATTTCTATTGATTATGGTGTGATGGAAAAAGCCGATAATGTTTATGTTTTGCAATCAGATTTTGGCTGGTCAGACTTAGGTACTTGGGGAGCCTTGTATGAAAAAAAATCTAAAGACACACATAAAAATGTTTTATCAAGCGAAAATATTTTAACATATAACACAAAAAATAGTATAATTGAATTACCTAAAGATAAACTTGCGGTTGTTCAAGGACTCGATAATTACATTATAGTTGAAGCAAATAATATTTTATTGATTTGTGAAAAATCTGAAGAACAAATGATAAAACAATTTGTTACTGATGTAGAAATGAAAAAAGGAGACAAATATATTTAGTGCTTGTCTATAAAGTCAAGAGATTGAACTATAAAGTCCTCTTATGCTATATTTAAACTAAACTATATAAGATATTACAATTGATAATTGACTATTAGTATTTTAAAATTAAACCTGCGAATACAAGGAGCAATTCCCTGCTAGCACACTATCAATGTCATTAAGTTAATGATATTGTCGTCATTGCGAACGAGAAACGAGTTCGGCAACGGCGAAGCCCTCAACAAAGTTAATCTCTTGATATTAACAAGATTGCTTCGTCTTCCGATAGTTATCGGAAGACGAAGCAATGACGCTTAAATTATAGACTTTACGCCTTAACTTAATGACATTGCACTAGCGGGGGCATATTTACAATAAATTGATTATATTTGCATATGGAACAAATGCAAAATAGAGAACAAGATTTTATAATCGATAAACTAACAAATTCGATTGAAAATACTATCTCGGGAGATAGTTTCCGAACAGAAATCTCTGTATTAACTAAAACTGGTTTAAAGAAAATATTAAAAAAGAATGGTTGGAATTTCAATTGGAAAGAAGAATACAATGATTTAACAAAAGAAGTTTATAAATTAACAATTGTTAATAACCCATCAATAATTCAAGGATTATTAAGTGTTACAATCGAAAGTGATTATGTATATATGAACTTGCTTGAAAGTGCACCGTTTAATATTGGAAAGAACAAACTTTATGAAGGTATTGCTGGGAATCTTGTTGCATACGCTTGTAAGTTATCGTTTCAGAAAGGATTTGATGGATTTGTGGCATTTACTGCAAAAACGAGATTAATTGAACATTATGAGAAAACTTTAGGAGCATATCATTTTAAAGATCAACGAATGATTTTAGAAACTAACGCTTCGAGAATTTTAGTAGAAAAATATTTTAAAACAATATAATTATGGGACACATAAAAGAACCTGAAGGAATTGATTTTATAATTCAAAGTCCTCCATTAACAAAAAAAGAAAAAGAAGATATTTCTGAATTTATTAAAAAATCAAGAATAAAAAGAAGAAAACTTTCAAGAAAAGAACAAAAAAACAAAGAGATTGCTTAAAGCCGACTGCACAACAAAAGCAATAGCGGTTTCAGTGGTATTTTTAGCAATAATGGTTCTATCCTAACCCTCCAAATCTACCGATTTGACTACTTGGAAGCCCCCGCTAGCACACTATCAATGTCATTAAGTTAATGATATTGTCGTCATTGCG
>CAZRWZ010000094.1:0-9901 GCA_964603745.1 uncultured Bacteroidaceae bacterium
ATTCTGTTTTAAACAGTTTAAAAACAGTTTTTTATGCGTTTATCAGCAGACCCTATTTAACAAATCCACCACCACCAATTAAAAGTTTAATAAATGCTCCAGACATTTGTGTATTAGGCATATTGTTGATTGTTTGATTTTTAGTTGACCAAGAGTTTGTTAAATCTAAGGTATATCCAATTCTTAATCCAATAGAAAAGCCACCTACTTCATTGTTTGTAATTTTTCCAAAAGCAATAAAATCTGTTCCAATTGAAAAATTCATTAAAAATCCGCCTCCTGTTAAATGAATTTGTTTGAAGTTGCCTTCCATAATATCTTCAAAATCTGCATCTCCATTTTCTGAAATATCGATACTATAACCTCCGCCACCTAATCCTAATAACGCATAAGAGCTGAATTTGTTTTTTTGATATATTGCTAATCCAATATTTAAAAATCCGCAACCACCAGATCCATAAGTAGAAAAATCTTTATTTGCAGCTTTACTTGCCATAAAACCTTGACCTTCGCCACCAATAATAATCCTATTTATTTGAAAATGACCTCCTCCACCAAAAGAAATAAAATTTTCTTTCAATTCTGGATACCCGTTTACCCAAAGTTCTTTATTAATGTTGTTAAAATCTAATTGACCTGTTCCTAAAATAAAGTAGCCCATTCCTCCCCGTGCATATGTACTAGAAGTTATTGTGTCTTTTTGGGCAAATGTTGTAAAAGATATTACAAATATGGTAATTAAAGTATAAAATGTTTTCATTATTAAAATTTATTTTTTTTACAAATATACTCAAATCACATAGCTTTTCTAAAATTTATGCAGATTTATTCTTTCTTTTTTAGAGGTTTAATTTTTATGCATAGCTAGAGCTTGTCTATAAAGTCCGATTTCTGCGTTACGCTTATAAATTTAAACATCGGTGATTTTAAAATTAAATTGGGATTAAACAAATATAAAAGGGAAAAGAAAAAGTAAAAACCCCGAAAATATATTTCGCAATGACGGTGGAATAAAAAAAATCGTCATTGGCAATTTATCACACAGTATAATCGTAGGGTATCAAGAGCCTTAATAAAATTATTTTTGTTTGATTACTTAAATAGTATTACTTTCACAAACTTTTAAAAATATAACAAGCCTAAATGATTTATAAAGCAATTATATTATTTTTTTTAAGCACATTTAAATATGCAATGACAATACCCCCTATTGTTTTTTATTTCAATTATGAACAATCCTTAATAATCTCGATAAGTGGTGGGCTTTTTGGCATTTTATTCTTCCGATTTATTTGGAAATGGATAATTAATATTTGGAATAAATATATACTAAAAAAACAATGTGCAGAACCTCTTCCTATTAAAATTACTAAAAGAAAAAGATATATTGTTAGAATGAAAAATAAATATGGATATTGGGGTATAATTATTTTAACTCCTGTGTTTTTATCTATCCCATTAGGCGTATTTCTATTGCAACGATATTTTCGTTTTCACAAATATAAATTCATTACACTTTCTATAATCCTTTCGGTATGGGGCTTTGCAATTGTAACATTTCTTAGTTTTGTTGTAAACTTCAATTATTTTGGTATATAAAGTTTGTCCGATCTTTTCACATCAGGATTATCAGAACCTTTTAACCTTTCGTCTTCTTTGGTATTTGTTGCCCAAAACTCTGGTATATATATCCATTTGTTACCAACATAATCTAAAGCATCATAAGAGCCATCATTATAGTAAAACTCTCGTTTATTTATCATTTCTTTGGGGTGCGGAGTTAAATGGTCGAATACAATTTTATTATACCTTTTCTCATATTTTAAAAACATAACAATTTCGGCAGAATATTCAAAAACAAGACGCTTATATTTTGTTTTATCATTGGGGTCATTCATATCAAATATTTTTTTTCCAAAATGAGGTTTCCCATTTTTAGTAAAATATAAAACGTCAACAATTTTTTTCTTAGAGCGATAATTGTTTCCATCCCAACCAATTAAAGTGTACATTTTATTGCCATTATTTTTTATATCAATAATTTGATAGTACAAACAGCCATACCAAAAATTATGAAACAATGATAATTCAAGTGGATTTTGCATATTGTCCGAATCATCGTTTAGTTTCCATAAATCGAATTCTTTTTTCTTTTTATTGTAATGTTGCATAAACCCAAAATATTTATACGAACCATCATCAAATTTAATATTCCAAGTAATAATTCTTAGCCTATGGTCTTGAGAATAAACAACACCTATTTGTTTTATTGAATCGAAAGGGTAAACATAAGATTCTTTTAAACTTAAAGTTTCGTTAAAATATTGAACTAATTGGTCGTTTATTTTAATTTTTACAGAATCAACTACAGTAAATTTTGTACCATCATTGGCAAATAATTTATTAAACCCAGAAACAAGGCTATCCTCTCGTTCGTAAAATTCTGAAATCTCTTGAGAATAAGAATTTGTAAAGAAATTAAGGCTTACAAATAATATTATAATTGTTTTATTTAGCATTTCTTTTTAACGCAAAAATATTCTTTTTATTTTTTAGAATCGCTTTTAAATGCTAATTTTTAATTTAATTTAAAAAAAAAGGCTTTTGTGTTTCATATAAATAAAAAATTAACTATTTTTGCAGTCCGATTTTTAAAATTAATATAAAATTAATATAAGATGAAACGTACATTTCAACCATCGAATAGAAAGAGAAAGAACAAACACGGGTTTAGAGAAAGAATGGCAAGTGTTAACGGAAGAAAAGTTTTAGCCAGAAGAAGAGCTAAAGGAAGAAAAAAAGTAAGTGTTTCTGACGAAGCTCGTCATAAATTCTAGAAATATTTTTTTTTGTAAAATACAAAACCAGCCACTTGATTTTCAGGTGGCTGGTTTTTTTTCATCTTTTATGTAACCTTTTTATTAGAACTAAGTATAACAAAGATATTTTATAGTAAATACTTATATTTATTCAAAATGAGATTAGCTAATATTATATTTGTTGTAGCGTTGTTATCTTTGTTTTCTTGTAGTTATCCTACAGTAGAGGAAGATAATTTAGAACAAGGAATAGGTAACAATATTGAAGATACCACACACACAAAAAAAGTATCTAAAATATTTTATAATGTACCATCTCCATTAGAAATGGCAAATTTAATTCAAAAATCGGGGGCAGAATACATAGAAGATATGCTAAATGCACCTGATAATCAATATAAATATCTCACCACAGCTAATGCTGCTATAAACCTAGGTGTTTATGGGGCTGATTTAAGCTACACTAGAATGTTCGACCAAATTCAAAAATCTATTTCGTATTTATCATCTTTAAAAACATTGTCTGATGAGTTGGGAATTCCAAACGATAAAGGCTCTATAGCAGTAAGTAGATTAGAAGAAAATATGGGAAATAGAGATTCTATCCTTCAAATAATTTCTGATACTTATGCAAATGCAGACACTTATTTAAAAGAAAATGACAGAGGTAATACAGCAACACTTATTATTTTAGGCGGTTGGGTTGAAGGTTTATACATTGCTACCTCTCTTGCCGAAAACACTAAGAATAAGTTAATTATAAAGAGAATTGCCGAACAAAAATATTCATTAAATAATTTAATCGAATTATTAAAATTTTATAAAGAGGATAAAATAGTAGAATATTACATTCCTAAAATATTAGAATTAAAAGATGTTTTTGATAAAATTGAGATAACATATTCAAAAGCTCGTATAATTACAGATAAGAAGAAAAAAATAACAATTATTGACAATAAAGCAGAAGTAAAAGTAGATATCCAACAAATTGAGGAGATTCACAAAATAATTTCTAAGATTAGAAATGAAATGATTAATTTATAAAAAAAATAATTTATTATTTGTATATTGCGAAAAAATAAAAACGGTTTAAAAACTATTAATAAAATAAATTTAATAAATAAAAGTTAAATATATGAAAAAGATTTTATATTCATTATTGTTCGTATCGTTGTTGATGGCTATGCCAACAGAAACACAAGCCCAATGCAAAAGCTTTACTAAGAAGACTTGTATCCCAAATTTAGACCCATATGTATATAATGGGCAATTTAACAGTGCCCAATTATCAGAAGGAGATGTTGCAGAATTATTGCTTACTTTTTATTCTGACCAAGAATATAGAGTAAGTATTTGTAATCAAGAAAACTTAGGAAAAGTACAATTTCAAATATACGATACAGAAAAAAATCTTTTATATGATAATGCTGACAATGATTTTGTTTCTATGTGGGATTTTAAATCTAATAGCACACAGCAATTAATCGTAAGAGTAACAATTCCACAAGAAGAAAATAGAAGTGGAATAGTTCAAACAGGTTGTGTATCAATACTTGTTGGGTTTAAAGAATAATATTTTTTGTGTTTGTGAAAAAATCAGAAATCACAAAACAAATTAAAAACAAGGCATTAGAATTAGGATTTTCAGATGTTGGCTTTTCTAAAAGTAAAGAGTTAGTTGAAGAAAGAAAAAATTATAGTAATTGGCTAAATAACGAATATCATGCAGATATGAATTATTTAGCCAATAATTTTGAAAAGAGATTTAACCCAGAGCTTTTGGTAGAAAATGCCAAAACAATTATCTCAGTAATATTAAATTATTACCCCAATAAAACTCAAAACAAAAACACTTTGCAAATCTCTAAATATGCCTATGGCAGAGATTATCATAAAGTAGTAAAAAATAAACTAAAAAAACTTACCGAATACATTAACACCGAAATTATCGATATTAATTATCGGTTTTTCACAGACTCGGCACCCGTACTCGATAGAAAATGGGCACAGCTTTCTGGCTTAGGTTGGATAGGGAAAAATTCATTATTGATAAACAAAAAATACGGTTCATATTTTTTTATTGGCGAATTAATTATAGATGTTGAATTAGAATACGATACGCCAATAAAAGATGCCTGTGGCACTTGCACAAAATGTATTGAAGCATGCCCTACACAAGCAATTGTGCAAGAAAAAGTAATAGATGCAAATAAATGTATTTCATTTTTAACCATTGAAAACAAAGGAGAAATAAATGAAGAATTTAAATCGCTTTTTTCTAATCAAATATTTGGTTGTGATATTTGTCAAGATGTTTGCCCATGGAACAACAAATTAAGTGCAACAAACGAACAAGATTTTCAACCAAAAAAAGAATTATTTTCGCTTACAAAAAAAGATTGGACAAATTTAAACGAAAAAGAATTTAACACAATATTTCAAGCATCTGCTGTTAAACGAGCAAAGTATGAAGGACTAAAACGAAATATTAATTTTGCTACAAAAACACAATAGTAGCACCAAAACCATATTCTTTAAACGAAGCATCTTGAAAACGTAGCTTTTTATAATCTCGCTCTAAACTACGACGTAATTCGTTTTTTAAAACACCTTTACCTACTCCATGAATAAAAACAATTTTATCGGCTTTGTCTTTTATCGCTCCAGTTAATTCAGAATGAAACCTTTCCATTTGTATTTCAACAATTTCTCCATTAGAAAGATTTTTGTAATTATCTATTAAATTATGAATATGTAAATCAACCTCAATAAGTTCTGATTTTTGTTTTGTTGTATATTTTGTGCTTAATTGCTTAGCATAATTATCGCTTTCTTGCTTTTCTTTAATTATTTTTTGGAGGTCGGCTTGCGATAATTTTTCTATCTCAGAACCTAAACTAAAATCAAAAATAGTTAAAAGCATTGCATCTTCATGAAAATAATCATTCTCGCTAAACGAAGAGCCTTTTGCAAATTTTACGGCTTTAATCTCAATTGATTTTTCAATTGGGCTTTGTATTTCCGTATAATTATTTTTGTAGAATAAAATTTGACTAATAAAATTTAACCCCTCTTGAACATCACTAAACTTTATAGATTTTATTCTAATTTTTATATTTGGCTCAATATTACCAGTATAAAAACTTACAGAATTATCTTCATCTATTTTAATAATATTACAAAATAAATTGAACGAGCTATCATTAATAATGTATATATCGTATTTATCATCGGTTTTTATTATTGATAAAAAAACTTTAATTTCTGAGCTATCTTCCTTGGTGTTAAACGAAACAAAATCATCATCTAAAATTATTTCATCATCATCTACTTCGTTAATTTCATTATTTTCATTCTCAATTAAAGAATTTTCGGAGTTGTCAACCAGAACTAAATCTTTGATAAAAACAGGCATGTCAAATCCGGTTTCATCACTAATTTCAACTGTGTTTTTATCAATTATCTTAACAATAGTGCCACCACCAATGTCGTTTAGATATCTTACCTTATCTCCAATTTTTAATTTCATAACTCAATTTTTTTGCAAAGATATAATTATTGTTAATTAAAGTAGTCAGCACAAAAAAAATGTTTATTTTTACGCTATTAATATAAAAAACTAAATTATGAAGATTTATTTAAAATTATTTATTATTTCTGTGTTGTTTTTGTTTGCTTCTTGTGGTTCGGTTACCGATATTACAGGATACTGGAACGAAGATGGATTAATGAATAAAACGTATAAAAAAATAGCGGTTCTAGCCATCACAAATAATATTAAAAATAGGGATATTGTGGAAGCAAGTTTTACCGAAAAATTTATAACAAATGGATACGAAGCCGTTAAAGGTTCTAATTTATTATCGCCAGAAGTTATTAAAAGAAAAGATAAAGCAGAGATTGAAGCAATTCTAAAAAAGAACAATGTTGACGGAGTTTTGGTTTTAAGCTTGTTAGATATAAAAGAAACGGAACATTACGTGCCAGGTACAGAAACATATCATCCACGCCCATATTATGGAGGTTATTACGATTATTATTATTATAATTATGATAGAGTTTATACACCAGGATACTATGCCCAATCTACACAAGTATATTTAGAAAGTAATTTTTATAATATTGCTAATGAAAAATTGGTTAGTACTATGCAAACAGAAACTATTGACCCTACTAATATTTCAGATTTAGCAGACTCCTTTTCAAAAACAATTGTTAAATTTATGATAGAAAATAGAATGATTACTAAACAAAAATAATTAAAATATGATAGCAAAAGAAGACGATGAAAGAATAAGAAAAGCATTTGAAAGTTCAGAAAAAACAGCCATTGAGCGTTCTGCTTCGTGGAAAATATTTAAAGTAATGTCGGAATTTGTTGAAGGTTACGAACGCCTTGAAAGAATAGGTCCTTGCGTTTCAATTTTTGGTTCTGCCAGAACAAAAGAAAATCATAAATATTATAAATATGCTGTTGATATTTCAAAAAAATTAACAAAGTTAGGATATGGAATAATTACCGGTGGCGGACCTGGAATTATGGAAGCAGGAAACAGAGGAGCTCACGAAGAAAAAGGTATTTCAGTGGGTTTAAACATTGCACTTGAATTTGAACAGCATTCAAATAAATATATAGATTCTGATAAATCGGTTGATTTTGATTACTTTTTTGTTAGAAAAGTAATGTTTATGAAATATTCTCAAGGTTTTGTTGTTATGCCCGGTGGATTTGGTACTTTCGACGAAATGTTTGAAGCAATAACATTAATACAAACCAAGAAAATTGCACCATTCCCAATTGTTTTATTTGGCAAAGATTACTGGCAAGGATTAGTAGATTGGATTAGAGCAAGCGTTTTAAAAGCAGAAAATATAAAAGAAAAAGATTTAGATATTTTCCATCTTGTTGATACTGTTGACGAAGCAGTAGAAGTAATAGATGATTTCTATAAAAAATATACTCACAAAACAAATTTCTAGTATTATGTCATTATTCAATCAAATAAATACAGATATTAAGCACGCAATGCTTAACAAAGAAAAAGAAAAACTTGAGGCACTTCGTGCAATAAAAGCTGCTTTTTTAATTGCAAAAACAGAAAAAGGTAGCAGTGATGAGTTAAGTTCTGAAAAAGAAATTTCGGTAATTCAGAAATTAGTTAAACAAAGAAAAGATTCTGCAAATCTTTATACAGAAAATAATAGACCCGAATTAGCCGAAAAAGAAAATAAAGAAGTTGAGTTTATTTCGGTATATCTGCCTAAACAAATGACGGAAGAAGAAATAACAAATGAACTAACATCTATTATTTCGGAATTAGGAGCAAGTAGCATGAAAGACATGGGTAAAGTTATGGGAATTGCTACAAAAAAAATGGCAGGAAAAGCTGACGGAAAAATAATTTCGGCAAAAGTGAAAGAATTATTATCGTAAATTTGCAAAATGAAGTTTGAAAAAATCAAGATACAATTAAACGAATACAAAAAACAAGAAAAAAAGCTTTTTGCAACATCTTCTTTTCAAACTCACAGCACAGTACTTTTGCATATAATTAGCAGAATTGATAACACAATTCCTATTTATTTTATCAACACAGGCTTTCTGTTTCCAGAAACAATTCGCTATAAAGATTTAATATCAAAGGAGTTTGGCTTAACAATTATTGATACCAAACCACTAATTCCTAAAAATTTGCAAAAAGACCAAGCAGGAAATTTATTTTTTACATCAGACCCAGATTATTGTTGTTTTTTAAATAAAATACAACCCTTAGATTCTGTTTTAGCCGATAATGACGTATGGATAAATGGCGTTAGAGCAGACCAAACCGAAGTAAGAAGCAAGATGAATATCGAAGAGAAATCTAAGTTTAATGTAACAAGATTTCACCCAATGTTAGATTGGACAAAGCAAGAAATTTATAAATATATTAAAGAATATAATATTCCGCATCACCCGCTTGATGCAGAAGGGTATTTAAGTTTGGGTTGTGAACCTTGCACAAGAAAAATAAAATTAGGACAAGATGAACGTGAAGCACGTTGGTTTGGTTTAAACAAAACAGAATGTGGATTAAATACCGATTTAGTCGAAAAATAATTAAAAAAATATGAAAGTACTTATTACGGGAGGAGCAGGATATATTGGTACAGAATTAGCAATAGCTCTAAATAAAAGAGAAGATATTTCCGAAATTATTATTTATGATAATCTTTGGAAAGATAATTATAATATATTCTTACACTCCAAAATAAAACGTAATAAAGTAAAATTTATTAAAGGCGAATTACTTGATAGCAGAAAACTTAGAACAGCATTAAAAGATATAGATATTGTTTATCATTTAGCTGCAAGAGTTGCTGCACGCCTTGTAAATGCTAGTCATCATTTATACGAACAAATAAACAATTGGGGAACAGCCGAACTAGTTTATGCCGTAGAAGAAAGCAATGTTTCTAAACTAATATACACAAGTAGTGTTGCAGTTTATGGCGATTCAGACGAAATAATGTCGATTGAAACAAAGCCATATCCAAGAACATATTATGGCACTTCTAAATTGAGAGGCGAAGAGCATATTAATAGATTAATGGATAAAATGAACGCATACACACTACGTGTTGGAAATGTTTATGGTTATGGAATAAGTATGCGTTTTGATACGGTTTTGAATAAATTTATGTTTGATGCTGCTTTTAAAGGACGAATTAAAATTTTTGGTACAGGAAATCAATATCGTAATTTTATTAATATTAACAAAATAGTTAATATTCTTGAAAATATTATAAATACTGATTTAGAATCAGGCATTTATAATGCTTTAGATGTTAATTTAAATGTAAATGATTTAGTTGATAACATTAAAATTTTATATCCAGATACCGAGTTACTATTTGTTAATCAACATCTTAATTTAAGAAATATTAAAATTGATAGCGATAGTAAAATAGAAAATATTTGTACCTACAACAAAAAGAATATTTTAACTGAGTTAAAAGAGTTTAAGGCGAAATTAGAAAATTCGTCTATGTAGGGTCTGCTGAAAAGCTCTGAGGTGTATTAGATTTTTATATTCTGAAAT
>CAZRWZ010000095.1:0-8159 GCA_964603745.1 uncultured Bacteroidaceae bacterium
ATTTTCATTTTTTTATAAAAACTTTTTTCAAAGATGTATTTTTTCTTTTTAATTCAATAAAAAAAATACCATTTTTAAGACTTGAAACATCAATAAAATTTGTGTTATATATTTCTCCTGAGATTATAATATTGCCAAGTATATTGTAAATTATATACTTATAATGTTTTTGTGTTTCTGTTTTAATAAATAACTTATTTTTTACAGGATTAGGATAGAGTTTAATGTTTGTATTTGCCTGGTAATTAAAGATGTAATCATCAAAACAAGTGTCTGTTTGTATTTCGAAATTGTTAAAAACAGAATCAATTACAATTTCATTAATCGGGTCTATTTTTGCAACAAGAGTTTTGTTTGGTGCTATTAATAAAAATTGTGGGTAGTAAGCTATTTGCCAACTTGTATATACATTTCCTCCCCCTCCTTCAATTCCGCTAACGACAGGATATACTCCAGAGTATTGTTCTTCAAAATGAGCAATTTGTGCGTTGGTATTTGTATAATTAATTGCAAGTATTATAAAATTATTTTTATTACAGCCATAGTTATGATATACAGCATTAAAAGTTGGAACTAAATTTATACATTGCTCGCAACTAATTCCAAAAAAATCAATACAAACATACTTATTATCATCAAGATAATTATACAAATTATGTTCGTTTCCTTTAATATCAACAACAGTAAAATTGGGTACTGTATCATTTATATTGGGTTGCGAAAATGATATAATACTTAAATACATTGATGCTATTAGTAGTATATATTTCATATTTTAATGTATTACACTTATTAAACCTGTTTTTACAATATTATTATCGCAAATTATCCTGTAAAGATAAATGCCTGATAGTAAGTCAGATGTATTAATTTTAATAATTAATTCTTGTGGATTTATATTTGATTTAATAACTGACTTACCTAATTTATCAAATAATTCTATTTTATATGATTTATAATCTATAATATTTTTTTTAATATAAACGGTATTGTTAGCCGGATTTGGATATGCTAATGAAAAAAGTTTGTTATTTTTATCTAATTCAACAATATAATCTTCGTTGCAATCTTGCATAATAAATGTAACAAATACACTTGCAGAATCATTTGGATTTTCATCAATAAAAAAAGTATATGCAACTTTTATACAGCCTAATTTTCCTTTTGGCTTATAATGTCCTGAGAATATAGTATCGGTATTATTTGCACTAATACTTACGGGGTTAGTAGATTGAAAAGTATATGGAGGGAAACAACTTCCCCAACAAAATGTATTTTCTGTTTCGTCAATTAACTTAATATGTCTTTTCTTACATTGTACATTAATTGTATTCGATGTTTTATTTAGAACATCTATTTTAGATAAAATCTCATAGGCATAATAATAGGTTGTATCTCCCTGAAAAACATAAGAATATAATGTGTCAGCATTAATATCTCCTTGTATTTCAATAGTATCATTTGTTACTATATTGTTTTGATATAAGAGTTCTATGCTCTGAGAAAATGATTTGCTTAAAAATATTAACAAAACAGATATTAAGATTATGAGTTTATTTTTCATAATATTTTATTTTTTATTTAAATTAAAAAATTTAGTTAGTTTTATTGACACAGAATATTTATTTGCAACTTGCATACCATTCATATATCTGTAAATAGGGATATCAGCAAAAATAGAAACTCCAAATGTTTTAATTATAACGTAATTTATTTGCGGTATAAAATAGACTACCTGACCACCTGTTGATTGAACAATTTCAGAGTTCTCTCTTACAGATTTTTCTCTATATTCGTATCTAAACTGCGATAAAACACTTATTTTTTCATTAAATTTATATGAGCCATAGATAGCTAATAAATAAAGATTTCCATATTTGTAATCAAAATTTTTAGATTGAATTCTTTTTGCATATTCAAAAAAACCACGAACAGAAATACTAAAATCTGCAATTTTTTTTGTGGCAAAAACAGAAGCGTTTAGTTTTAAACTACCTGATGAGGGTTGCAAGGATATTGGCAATTTTACATTATCCACCTCTTGGTCGAAAACTCCAATAGGTAATTTAATTCCTATTGAAGGTGTAATATCAATTCTTTCAATAACATTTTCTATTAATTTATATTTCATATTTAATTCTAAATCGCCAAGTCCATTCCCTTTTAATGGGGAGTAATTATGTATATTATATTCTTTTGTTTTATTAAAAAAATAGCCGAGTTCTCCGTTTACACTAATTTTTTTTGTTATTCCGTAAGCTACACCAAAACTTAAATAATCATAATACATTTTATCAGGATTAAAATCTGCTTTTGTATCGCCTGCAAAATATTGATCGGAATAACTATGTTTGTAAAAGGAACTAATCATTAAACTGTTTTTTGATATACCTGATACATTATTAAAACCACTTATAGGATTTCCTGCACCACAGCACTGTGCATATAAATGATAAGTAAATATGTTTAGACTTATAATTATAATAATTTTTTTCATAATGTATTTGATTTAATATGGTAAAACCCTAATATCAATATTTTTACTGTCATTATTTGTGTTGTTGGAAACTGTGCAAGTAATTGTGTTTGTTCCTGAACAACAAGTTCCTGCCATATATTTAATTTGTTTGCCCGAGCCATGTATTTCTCCATGATTAGCTTCCCAACTATATACAATACCATCTCCTTCTGCAACAACTGTAATACTTGTTTCTTGCCATGCATTTACAACTGTGTCTGTTGCAGTTAAACTAATTATATTAACATCTCCTGTTCCTTTTTCGGGAGTAGTATCTTTTTTGCAAGCAAAAAATAATATACTGATAATAATACTTAGATAAATTATATTTTTCATAATTTTAATATTTGTTCATATATCTCATCTTTTTCGTCGGAAACATAACCTGCTTTTTGCCAAACCATTTTACCATTTCTGTCAAAAATAAATACATGAGGGTTAATAATTACATTCATTTTTTCTTTAAAATTAGAATTAATATCTAACAAAATAGGAAAATTCCATTCTTTCACATTTGCCATTGGTGCTACCTTACAGCTACTTCTACTGTCATCAGTTGAAATAACATACAAAACAACTTTTGTTTGTGTTTTCCAATTTTCGTAATCTTCTGCTATTTCATCAAGTAAATTATTTTTATCAGAACAACAGGTTTTAATAAAACAAATAATTAATGGATTGCCTTTGTTTACTATATCTGATGTATTAAAAGTCTTTCCTTTTACATCTTTTAGAATTACTGATGGTAAGTTTATATTATTTTGACTAAATAGCTGTATAATAGAAAAATAACAAATAATTATTGTGGTTAATAGTATATATATTTTCTTGTTAAAAATCATTTTTCAACTGCTTTTTGTTTTAAAATTTTTATTACTTCTTCTTCTGGGAAAAACCCAATATGACGATAATACTCTTTTCCTTTTGCATCTAAAAATACTTGTGTAGGTATAGATTTAACATCATATTGTTTGGCAAAAGGTTTTCCTGCTTTTGTCCATACATCATAAAAAATTACCTTAACATCTTTAGGATATTTGTTGCGAATGCTATCTAAAACAATTTCCATTTTCTGACAAGGAATACATCTAACCGAACCTAATTCGATAAATGTAACTTTGCTTGCTTTGTTGAGAGTTTTATTTGTTTGTGTAAAACCTGTTTGCGATATTCCAACAATTATCGCTAATACTAATAATACTGTTTTGAACTTCATAATTTTTATTTTTAAATAAACAAATACTGTAAATAATAAATACCAACGAGTAAAAAAATAACTGCAACTACTCGTCTAAACCATTTTTCGAAATTTTTTATTTTATTGTAAACACTACCAATACCACCAACAGTATATGCTAAAAACCAAGCAAATATAATTACTGGTAAACCTGTGCCAATAGCAAAAATAATAGGCAAATACAATCCCGAAGCCGACGAAATAGTCATAGGAACTAACATACCGAAATAAAGCACTCCGCTATACGGGCAAAATCCTAAGGCAAAGATAATTCCCAGTAATAAAACTCCCCAAAAACCCGATACTCCTTTTTCTTCCATTTTTTCGTTAAGTTTTCCGAGCCCAGGAAATTTTATTCTAATAAAATCTAACATAAATAAACCTATTAAAATAAGAATAGGACCTAAAGCTCGCTCGCCATATTTTTGAAAAAAACCAGCTATCATAAATTTACTTGCTCCAAAATAAAATAATAAACCTATTGCTGTATAAGATATTGAACGCCCTAGTGTGTATATTAAACCATTAATAAAAACTTTACGTTTGTTTTTTATATCCTTGCTTATAAAAGCCATTGCGGTAATATTTGTTGCAAGTGGGCAAGGACTTATTGCCGTCATTAAACCTAATATTAAAGCCGACAAGAAAGGTAAGTTTGTACTATCTAGTATATTTTGTAGTAGTTCCATATGTTAATTTTTATTTTATTTTTTTCTCTACTGATTTATTATAATTAAAACTGTTAAGATATTAGATAAGTGTTGAGCTTGAGAGAATTTTGAGTGTTTAGAAAAAAATGACTAAAGACAAACGACTTATGACTATTGCTCTATTGTTAAATTATTTTACTATTCAGCCATTCAATCATTTAACCATTAAGTTACTCAAAACTATAAACAACATCTTCAATAATTTTTTTCCATTTTTCGGGCTTTGTTATAACATATTTAAAAGCATCGTCGGTTTCGTCAATAATTTTTTCGCCTTTAATAAACAGTAATGTTTGTCCGTAAATTTGATATTTTTCAACTAAATCAGGGCTTTCGTTTTCATCAATATTAATTGATTTAAAAATTATTTCGCCGTTTTCCATTTTATCGGGGAATAAATCTTTTAGATATTGATGTGTGTTTTCGTCAACAGAAACGCAAGTATGGCAACGAATACTTCCGTGAAAATAATACACTTGTATTGTGTTTTCTGCAATTTTATTATCACTAATAGTGTCTTTTACAGATAAATCGGTGGTAGTTTCTTTAGCTGTTTGATTATTGCACGCAACAATTGTAATTAGCATTGCAATAATACTTAAAAAAATAGTTTTTCTTTTCATAATAAAAATTTTAAAGCTTTGTAAGTTATATTAAATCAAATGTTTGTGTTTTTAACTGAGTTGCAGTTATTTATTTAGCATCAGCCTTTTTCCTCTGTTTCGGAATCAACTTTTTTAGATGTAAAAAGTTCTAACAGTTCGTCTTCGTTGGGTATCCTGCCTTTAGACACAACAATTTCATCAATAACCAAAGCAGGAGTTGACATAACTTTGTAGTTCATAATTTCCATAATATCTTTTACCATTGTAATTTCGGCATCAATAGAATGGTTTTCAACTACTTTTCTAACTTTCTTTTCTAAAGTTAAACAATTTGGGCAACCTGTGCCTAATACTTTTATTTCCATATTTATACTTATTTTTATTTATTTTCTTTTTAATTTTGAGCAACATATAGCCAAACTTTATTTAAAATATCATATTAAACACATATCCTGATATAATTATACATACTGTTACAGTTCCAAAAAACACTGCAATTAATTTCCAAGTCATTACTTTTTTTAGCAACATTGCTTCGGGCAATGATAATGCTACAACACCCATCATAAAAGCAATTGCTGTTCCGAGTGGAATACCTTTTGCCACAAGCACTTGCACAACGGGTAAAATTCCTGATGCATTGGAGTACATTGGTACAGCCAAAATTGTTGATATTGGCACTGCAAACATATTATCTTTACTCATATATTGTTCAAAAAAACCTTCGGGGATATACCCGTGCATTAAGCCGCCAACAGCAATACCAATAAGTAAATAAGGTAAAATCCCTTTTATTATTTTTATAGCTTCGTGCCAAATTACAGGAATACGTTTTGCGAAATTTTGTTTTTCTGCAATAAAATTTTCTTGGTCTTTTTGTGCATTTGCAAGTATTTCTAATACCCACGGACTTAAATGTTTTTCTAATTTGAATTTTTGTAAAATTATACCGGCAAATGTTCCTAATAAAACACCGCTAACTACATAAATTGCAGTGGTTTTAAGTCCGAATAATCCTATAAACAAACCTACTGCCACCTCGTTTACTAATGGCGATGTAATTAAAAATGCAAAAGTAACTCCCAAAGGGATACCACCGCTTACAAAGCCGATAAACAAAGGAACCGACGAGCAAGAACAAAAAGGTGTAACTGTACCGAATAATGATGCCATAAGATATTCTAATCCGTATAATTTATTTCTTGACAAATAATTTTTTACTCTCTCGATAGGAAAATAACTGTTTATTATTCCCATAAAAAGGATAATTACAAAAAGTAATATCAAAATTTTAATACTGTCGTAAATAAAGAAATTTAATGCTTCTGCCAAATGACTTTTCTCAGTCATTGTAAAAACATCATAAACTATATAATCTGCTATATTTTGTAGCCAATCAAACATTATTTTATTATATTTATTTTAAATCAGAAATCCCCCTAACCCCCTAATAACCCAGATAGTAATCGGGGGGCTTTCCTTTCAAATTGTAAAAAAGTATTAAATCATTACATCATTCAATAATTTTATCAATAATCCCAACAAGTTCTTTAACAGATAAAAATCCGGTATGGCGAAAACGCTCTTTGCCTGTTTTATCAATAATAATTTGAGTTGGAATAGCATTTATACCAAAATATTTTGCGATTTTCCGATTTTCTTTATCAGTTACACGCACAATGTTTATATTTATTTTATCATTATAAATTGTTTTAATTTCAGCCAAAACAGTATCCATTCGCATACAAGGTTTGCAGCCGTATCCGCCAAGTTCTACAAAACTTATTTTAAATGGTTTTGAATCATTAGTATTTATAAATTGCCTCATATAGATAATGCTATCAGGTTGATTAATAATAATATCCGAATTTTTTAATTTGTAGTTTGTTATAAAGCAGTTAAGTTTATCTTTTCCGAAAAGTAGAAATATACTTGCCAAAATAACAACAATAATTAAGACTATATTTAATTTTTTATTCTTCATTTTTTTTTATTAAAAAGACTTACCCATTCATAACTTCACATTTATTTTTAGTAAAATACTTTCCCATAATTATACTCAACACAATAAAAACAGGAATTGAAATTAACATTCTCATTAAAGAAAATTTAAGACCAAGAAAACCTATTTCGAAAGTTATCATAGGGATTTTGGCAATAGAAGCCGAGCTTAAATAAATAAAAATATTTGTAGCCGAAGTACCTTTTTTCCATAATATATAAGCAACCGGAAAAGCGGCATACATTGGTCCGGCTTGCATAAAAGCAAGTAACATTACAAGCAACACGCCTTTTATTCCCGAAGTTTCGCCAATATGTTTTTGCACTTTTTCTTTCGACACCCAAACATCAAAAAGACCAACCAAAATGAACATTACGGGCAATGCAAGTATCATTTCTTTTAGAAAACTCCAGAAATTATTTTTTACTATATTAATTCCCGGAATATAATTAGCATAGAATGAATATATTGCGAAAATTACAAAAGCAATAATTATTGTAAAATCGAATTTATTATTTTTGTTTTTTTTCTTCATCTTAAGTTAAATTATAAATTAAAACCATTATAAAACCAACTATTAACGCACCAAGAAAAGCCAAGCTGTTTCTCAGAATAGATATTTTATACCCAAAAAACTTTGCTTCGAGTGGTATTGTTAATATTCCAACCATTTTTAGTGTGGTTACAAACACTGAGATAACAGAATAACTAACACCGGTATCTACTAAAATACCTGCCAGCGGATAAGAAATAAAGCCCGGTATTATTGATACAGCTCCAATAATTGCTGCCGAAATATATGCTTCTATACCTGCATCTTTTCCCAAATATTTTATTAAAATTTCGTCTGATACAAAATATAAGACAACACTAACCAGAATAATTACAGATAGCAGTGTAGGTAGTATTTTCACAAACATCATTATTCCTTTTTTTATACCTTTTATTGTTTTTTGCTTATCAAAAACAAAAGAAATAAGGGTTAAAACAGCTGTTAAAATTATTATTGGTATCATTTTTCTGTTTTAAGATTTAAACTGTTTATTATTAAGTCGTTATTGGGTTTGTAACCTCTTGCAACAATTTT
>CAZRWZ010000095.1:8259-9893 GCA_964603745.1 uncultured Bacteroidaceae bacterium
CCCGGTGATAATATTATTATTTTGTTTTCCATAAATAAAAAGATTACTCAATATCATTTAAATCGAAAAAATTACAAAACAAATCTTTTGCTTTTTTCCAGTTTTCTTGATTAATGCAATATTTAATTTTTGGTGGATTAACCTCTCCTTGAATTAATCCGGCTTCTTTCAATTCCTTTAGATGTTGCGAAACCGTTGATTGTGCTATTGGCAACACATCAACTAAATCGCCTGTAAAACAGCAAGATTGTTTATCTAAGTATTGTAGTATTTCTATACGGGTGTGATGCCCTAAAGCCTTAGCAAACATTGCTAAATCATCTACTTGCTTTTTGTTATTCATATTTGTATATTAATAGTTAATCGCAAATATACGATTGATATTTATAATGAACAAATTTATTTTCAAAAATGAAATAAAAAATATACTTTGCTACCTTAAAAGAATAGGTATAATAATATGGCTAAATTAAAACTAGACTTACACGAAATTTACAATAAAGGGTTTTTGATAGATAAAGCTCTAAATGAGATTATTGAAGAAGCTATTGACAAGAAAATTAAGCTAGTTGAAATTATTCCGGGTAAAGGAAGCGGACAGTTAAAGAAAAAAGTTATTCGTTTTTTACAAAGCCCTGCTATTAAAAATAAATATCACCGTTTAGAAAAAGACAGTAAAAATTTTGGACGTATTTTTGTGCATTTTAGGTTTTAATCTTAATTGGTGAATAATTGCGTTTAGCTTTTCGGGAATTTTTGCAGATAAAAATTCCCGAAAAGCTATTAGATTTTAGTATCTAGGCAAAGTAAAACATCTATAACCAAATACCTAAACCAAGTTGAAAGTATTGATTTTTATATCCTGTGCCAACTCCACTATCGTATAACTCAACTGTCCCCCAGTGGTATCTAGCTTCTATTGAGAACATTAGGAATTTAAATCCTAAACCGGCAAAAACAGGAGCATCAAACCAATTTGTTTTATCATCACTTGCAGGGTTAATTTTATCTCCAGAAATTTCCCATCTTTCAGCTACTTTAAACGATGGAGCTATTCCTCCTAAAATAAATAATGGACCTAGTTTTATTTGTGCATTAAAAGGTACACTTAAATAATATAAGTGCATTTTGTTTTTATTTGTTGATACTGTACCTGATTGAAAAAATTCTAAACCTGAACCAACTTTCAAAAAAGGTATTACCTTAAAATATTTAAATGTTCCTACATAAAATGTACTTAATGAGGTAAATCCTTCATAAGACTTTGAATCTTTAAATAAATTGGCTGATTGATGCCCAAATCTAATACCAAATTTATCTGGTTTGTTATTTTTTTTATCTTTATCTTTTTGAGCATAACTTGTTAAACTAGTTCCTATAACTAGAATTACCAATACTAATGTTTTAATTTGTTTCATTTTCTATTTTAATTTATAATTAGATTGCAAATATAGTATTATTTAGTCTAATTCCAAATAATTTTTTTATTGCTTACACAGAGAGAGTTAAAACTAAACACATGCATCTTGCTTTCAGCTTCTAAAAATTAATGAAGATATTAGAAAATAGATTTTAGCTAGTGCTTGTCCATAAACTCAAGTGTCTAGTGTAGAAAGTTTGAGTTCAAAGCCTGT
>CAZRWZ010000096.1:0-9878 GCA_964603745.1 uncultured Bacteroidaceae bacterium
GTTAATAGTTTATAGTTAATAGTTTATAGTTAATAGTTTATAGTTAATAGTTTATAGTTAGGTATAAGCAAAACGGTTTGAATATGGTGCGTACCCCCGCTGCCACACGATCAATGTCATTAAGTTAAGGATATTGTCGTCATTGCGAGTCTTTCGATAGTTATCGGAAGACGAAGCAATGACGCTTAAATTATAGATTTTACGTCTTAACTTAATGACATTGGCCACACGATTGCATCGTGTTGCTTGTTTTAAAATAAACTTTATTCATACAAAAAACCTATTGAAAGTTTAAATTTAAACAGAGAATCGTGAACAATTAGTACACCAACAATGTTTTTATTTTTCGTTAGAAAACTTCAATTTACTAATTTTAGATTTTTTCAATGCCATATATAAGCTAATACTAGAACCTATAAGTAATATAACCAAACTTAAAGTAAAACTTATAGTTATTGCAATATTTTCAAATAAGGCTTTATCTTTATTAGTACCAAGTATTATAAATGTTATAGAAAATAACAAAAATAAAAATATAAGACCAGCTGCTATACCAAAATATTCCTTTTTTTTTGACATCATATTTTTAGTTACTCAATACTTTAAACTCTACACGACGGTTTCTTTGGCGACCTTCTTTCGTGTTGTTATCAGCAATTGGTTGTAAATAAGCATAACCTTCAAATTCTAATCTGCTTGCTCCAATACCTTTTTTAATAAGATAATTAACAACCGATTCTGCTCTTGCTTTAGATAAACGCTTATTTGTTGCAAGAGAACCTTTGTTGTCGGTATGTCCCGAAATTTCAATTCTAACAGATGGGAATTTATTTAATAATTCTACTAATCTATCTAGTTCAGGGTATGATTCCGGACGAAGACTTGCTTTAGCATAATCGAAGAAAATATTTTCGAGTACAATTTTTGAACCAACAGCCATTTTGTTTAACAAAATATCTTTTGTTATTTCTTGGTAATTAGTGGCAGACGGAATATTAAAGTTTTCTGAATGAAATAAGTACCCTTCTGATTTAACAGCAATACCATAATTTTTACCCGATGGTAATGAAATTAAATATGCTCCTGTTGAGCTATTAGATTTTATTACAGAAATAACCTCGTTTTTTTCGTTATCTACAACTTCTATTTCTGCTGCAATAGGTTCGTTAGTAAGAGCGTCTTTAATAGTTCCTTTAAGAATTGTTAAACGCATTGTTTTTATTTCTATAGATTCTTGTATTACAGTTTCTTTTGTAGGATTTGCAATACTAGCAATAAGATTATCTTCTACACTTGCAATCATAGGTTTTTCAGGTCCTAAGAAAGTAATAATATAGATGTCGTGTCCGCCATATCCACCAGATTTATCAGATGCATAATATGCTTTTTTACCTGATGCTTCAACAACAAAAAATCTATCATCACCAGGTGTATTTATAGGATATCCTATATTAATAGGCTCTGTCCAATTTCCTTCGTCGTCAAGTGTTGATTCAAAAATATCAAATCCTCCCATTGAGTTATGACCGGTAGAAGTAAAATACATTGTTCTTCCGTCAGGGTGCATAAACACGCCTTTTTCTTCATATTCTGTATTAATAACGCCTCCTATATTTTTTGCAGGACCCCATCGTTCTTTTTCATCATCATAATACGAAACATAAATATCATGTTTTCCAAAGTTGTCATCTTTTTTGTTTGATGCAAAATACATTGTCTTTCCGTCGAAAGAAAAAGATGCTGATGCTTCGTGTGCATCTGTATTTATATATTTTTTTAAAGATTTATCGCTTGGCGAGGTCCATTCTTCTCCATTTAATTCTGATTCGAAAATATCTCCGCCATTTGTTTTTCCTAAATAGGTAAAAAGTTTCTGACCATCGGGAGATAAGCCAATAGTTGCGTCGTTATCTTTTGTATTAAGAGGTTTTCCTATATTTTGTGCTTTTTCCCATTTTCCATTTTCATAATACGAAACATAAATATCTTCGTAATATTGATGATCTTGTTCCGATAATCCACCGCCTGTTGTTTCTGCTCTTCTTGATGTAAAAATCATCATAGACCCATCGGCTGTAATAAGTGGGCTGTAATCTGAATATGAGGAGTTTATATTCTCTCCTGCATTGTCAATAAAAACTCTTACAGGTTTTTCTGCAAGTTTTTTACCTATTTCACATTCGTGAATACGTTTTTCAATTATTTTTCTTTTTTCGGCTAAGTCTTTTGGCGAAAGGCGATTTTTATAATTTGTGTATTCTTTTATTGCTTCATCAAGTTTTAAATTATAATGATATGCTCTTCCTAGCATATAATTAATATCAGGAGCAACAAATGGGTCTAATTTAACGGCTTTTAATAAATAGTCTAAAGATTTTTCTTGCGATGAAGATTTAATATAACAAACTCCTATTTTGTAATTAAGGTTTGCATTGTTGGGGTTAAAATCATTAGCTTTTATATAATATTCTAATGCCATTTTATAACCACCACTAACACCAAGTTCCCAAAGATCGTTACCTTCATCAAGGTTTTTCATTGCTGCTTTAAAACCATCTTTATCGTTTTTAAAAATCTTTTTATCGAATTCAACATTCTGAGCTGATAATTGAATTGTAAAAAGTACTAATGTTAAAATATATATAATTTTTTTCATAATTTTTTCTTTTTTTATTTACATTCTAATGCAAAATTATTTGCTTGTTCAACACCTAATTCAACTGCCTTGTTCCAATCGGCACATCGTCCTTCTCTATCTCGTAACATTTCTTTAACAATTCCTCTATTAACGTATGCTTCGCCATATTCGGGATTTATTTCTATTGCTTTATTTAAAAATGTTAAAGCTCCTTCATAGTCTTTAAGTTTGTATTTTGCTCTTCCTATATTGTTAAGTGCATAAACGTATTTTTCATCTAGTTTAAGGGCTGCTTCAAAGTCTTTTATTGCTCCTTCATAATCTTCTAAAGCAATTTTTGCATCGCCTCTGTTGTTATATGCTAACACATAATCTTTTTTATGATTTATTGCTTGTGTAAATGCTTCAACAGCTCCTGTATAATCTTCTTTTTTCATTTTAACTCTACCTAAGTTGTTGTATGTAAAAAACATATCAGGGTCAACTTGTATGGCTGTGTTATAATTAGAGATGGCAGCATCATATTTTTCTAATTTAAGATTAGCACTACCCATATCGTTATATGCATATGCTAATTTTCTGTCGGCTTTAAAGCTTATAGCTTTTTCAAAATCTGTTATTGCAGCTTCATAATCTTCTCTTAAAAATTTTACAACTCCTCTAAAATAGTATAGTTTTCGGTCTTCGGTGTATCCTTTTTCAATAGCTAAATCAAAATCAGACATTACTTTGTCGTAGTCTGCTTTATCGAAATATGCTCTGCCTCTGGCATAGTATGCTTCGCCTAACGAATCGTTTTTAGACATGCATGTTGTAAAGTCTGTTATTGCTTCATCAATATTATTTAATGCGTATTTTGCACTTCCTCTGTTTAAATATGCACTTGCAAAATCTTGGTCTAACGATATTGCTTCGTCAAATTTGGCAATTGCTTGTTGATAATTTCCTGCTTTAAATAGCTCGATACCATTATTGTATGCAACTTGGGCTTCTTGCCCTTCAACCACAACTAGTGTTGTGTCATCCTGTCCGAATATACTCATCGAAAAAATGAGCATAACAAAAAACAAGTATATTTTTCTCATAATTATCTAATTTTTATTAATGTTTTGCAATTTAAGAATTAAAATAGAAAATTAAAAATCATTTTAATTTATTTGAATAATTTTTGCTTCTGTTCTTCTATTTTGAGCTCTGCCTTCTTCTGTATTATTATCTGCAATTGGAATATCCATACCATAGCCTTTGTATGTTAATTTACTTTTGTCAACACCTTTGGATATCAAGTAATTATATACGGTTTTCGCTCTATTTTCTGATAAAATTTTATTGTGTTGTGCACTTCCTTGATTATCGGTATGCCCACCAATTTCTATATTAATATTTGGGTTATATTTAATAAATGTTATTAATCGGTGTAGTTCTACATAAGACTCGGGTTTTAGTTCGTAGGAGTCTAATTCGAAAAAAATATTTTTAAGAACTACTTTGGCATCTTTTTTTATAGGTATCAATGGTATATCTTTTTTAAAAGGTTTGCTAATATCGTAACCTTTAGGCAGTGTAAAGTTGTCGGAATAAAATAAATATCCTTTAGCTGTTATATTAAAAGCATAACTTTGCTCCGACGGAAGTGGTATTAAGTATTTTCCTGTTATTTCATCAGAAGTATTTGTTAATTCAAAATTGCTTGAATCTAAATTTTCTAAACGAAATTCTGTGTAAACAGGTTTGTTTGTTTCTATATTATAAATTTTGCCCGAAACATAAGTAGATGGAGTAGGTCGTGCATCTTCGTATAGTTCAAAACAATAAATATCTAAGTCTTTTTTTCCTCCTCGTTGTGTCGAAATATAAGCTAAATCGCCTTTATTGTTTAATGCAATACCTCTTTCGTTTCCTTTTGTATTTATTGGGTATCCAAGGTTTTTAGGTTTGCTCCATTCTCCTTTGTTGTTCATTCTGCTTACAAAAATATCTTGGTCGCCAAAACCTATATGGGCATTAGATGTAAAATATAATGTTTTTCCATCGGGGTGGATAAATGGCGACATTTCTTTGCCTGCGGTATTTATGCTATCTCCAAGATTTTGTGGATTTGTCCATTTACCATTGTCTTGCAAATGGCTTACCCAAATATCCATTTCGCCTTTGCTACCACCTCTTTCGCTTACAAAATACAGTGTTCTTCCGTCGGCAGAAACCGAAGGTTGAGACTCCCAAGCTCCGGTATTTACGGGAGCTCCTAAATTTATAGGTTTTTGCCATCTGTTGCCAATTTTTTTTGTTTTATAGATATCGCATTTTCCTTTTCCGTCTTTTCTGCCACAAGCCGTAAAATAAAACCATTGTCCATCGGCAGAAATTGTTGGTGCTCCTTCGTTGCCCAAAGTGTTAATTGCTTTGCCAATATGCATTAACTGCCCCCATTTATTACCATTTTTTTTGTTATAAAAGAAATCTTCTTGTCCGTTTCGTTGGCTTACAGGAAAACGATTATCTCGGGGTATTAGTTTTGTGGTATATAATATTTGTTCGTCGGCTGTAACAAGTGGCCAATAATCATCGAATTTTGTGTTTACATTATCTCCCATATTTATAGGTTTATATGGTACAGGATTTTGAACAGATTTATAACAAAATTCTGTTTCTCTAATATTATAATCTATATTTATAAGAAATCTTTCGCTTAAATTATCGAAATTTCTACATAATTTGTAATTTTCGTTTGCTTTTTTGTAATCGCCTCTGCTAAAACATATTGCGGCAAGTTCGTAGTATAATTTATAACTGTAATTAGGATTTATTTCTATTGCTTTTTCATAATCTTTTATACATTTTAAGCTGTCTTTCATTTTAAAATATACTTCTGCTCTAAACCAATATGCATCAATATATTTTTCGTCGGCTTTTATTGCAATATTTATGTATTTTAAAGCGTTTTCATTATCAAAAGAATTATAATATTTTAGTGCTGTTTGATAATTTTTTTTTGCCTTTTTGCTTTGTGTGCCATGAGACTGAGAAAAACTATCAGAAATTATTAATATCAATAAAATAAAAATGTATTTTTTCATATAATCTTGTTTTTTTGGTTTTAGATATCTTTTTAGAAAAGCTAATTATTTTTTTAAAACAGGCACTATTCTAATACCAATATCAGAAACAAAAGGAAGAGTTTTTTTGTGAACAAATTGTTCTGCTTGAATTGTATATTTGCCTGCTTCTAAAGTGGTATCTGCAAAAAGAGTATATTCAATATCCCACATATTTCCGGCAACATCACCTATATATTCATTATTTTCATCTCTAACACTAAATTTAAATTTTTTAATAATTGGTTTTTTATTAAAATCTAATAACAAAACAGAGCCAATCATGTTTTTATATTGAAAACCTTCAATGTATCTCATTGTAAAAACTACATTGTATTGTCCGGTTTTTTGTAATTCTATATCGAATGATGGTGTAGTTTTTTGATCCCATTGAATATCAGCAAAGCTGTAAAATTCTTTGTAAACAGCATTATCACAAGAAAATAATAATAACATAAAAACTAAGGCAAGTGTAAATTTAAATTTCATAATAATTTATTTTTGTATAAAAAAATATTGAAACGAATTTAATGGAGAATATTAAAATTTTAAATTTTTTAAAGCACTAATTGTGTTTGTAGGATTTTCCGATTTAAATACAAAACTACCGGCAACAAGAGCATCAGCACCCATATTTATAAGTTTTTCGGCATTTGAATTATCTACACCTCCATCAATTTCAATAATTAAATTTGTTTCTTTTTCTTCGGCAATTTCTCGCAAACGAGCAATTTTAGAATAGGTATTTTCTATAAACTTTTGTCCTCCAAAACCAGGATTAACCGACATTAAAAGTACTAAATCTACATCTTCAATAACATCAAAAAGTAATTCTACCGAAGTATGCGGATTTAACGAAACACCTGCTTTCATTCCATTTGCATGTATGTTTTGAATAGTACGATGCAAATGCGTGCAAGCTTCGTAATGAACTGTTAAAAATTCGGCACCAACTTTTTTGAAATCAGTAATATATCTGTCAGGATCAACAATCATTAAATGAATATCTAAAGGTTTTTTAGCTAATTTATTAATGTGAGAAATAACAGGAAATCCAAACGAAATATTTGGTACAAAAACTCCATCCATCACATCAAGATGAAACCAATCGGCTTCGCTATTGTTAATCATTTCTATATCTCTGCCGAGCTTATTGAAGTCTGCCGATAAAAGCGATGGTGAAATTATATGTGCCATATTTTATTTTTTATGCAAAGATACTAAATAAGTAGAAAGTAAAAAGTAGAAAACCCCAAAAAAACTATAAGGTTTGAGTACATCAATTTCAAAATTACCGATATACAATCAAATAATGATAAAGAATCTATGGCGTAAATCTTTGCGTGAAATTTATTGATTCAATTACCAAATATATTTCACTACATACCAAATTGCAACAAATTCTTCAATTGTTACTATTTCATTTATTGAAAACTTAATGTCACCAGAATAGGTTGATGTTCCGTTATAATATTTTTATAATTTAGAAAGCCCTAATATAAAGTTATCTAAATAACTGCAAAACGCATTAAATTAGTCATATATATTAATATGTTTTTAAAGCATAAAATTAATTTGTTTTATCACACTAAATTATTTACCTTCGAGCAAAATTAAACAGTGGTTTTTATTTTTGTAATAAATTAAAAATCAATAAATTATATAGTGATGACACAAAAAATATCAAAAATTATTTGGACAAAAACAGATGAAGCACCTGCTTTGGCAACATATTCTTTGTTACCAATAGTAAATGCATTTACAAAAGCAGCAGATGTAGTAGTAGAAACAAGCGATATTTCGTTAAGTAGCAGGATACTTGCTAATTTTAACGATTATTTAACAGAAGAACAAAAGCATGTTGATGCACTTGCAGACTTAGGCGAATTGGTAAAACTTGCTGATGCAAATGTAATTAAATTACCCAACGTAAGTGCTTCTATACCACAGTTGAAAGCTGCAATAAAAGAATTGCAAGAAAAAGGATTTAAAATTCCTGATTATCCTGAAGAACCAAAAACAGAAGAAGAAATTGCAATAAACAATAGATATGCAAAAACTCTAGGTTCTGCTGTAAATCCTGTTCTTCGTCAAGGAAACTCCGACAGAAGAGTAGCACCATCGGTAAAAGAATATGCAAAAAAACACCCAAAGATGTTAGGCGATTGGTCATCTAGTTCTAAATCGCATGTAGCATGGATGGAAGAAGGAGATTTCTTTGGAAACGAGAAATCTATTGTTATGGACGAAGAAATAGATGTTAAAATTGAGTTTGTAGATAATAGTGGAAATGTAACTGTTTTAAAAGATAAATTACATTTGCTAAAAGGCGAAGTTTTAGACGGCACTTTTTTGAGTGTTAATTCTTTACGTAATTTTATTGCAAAAGAAATTGAAGATGCAAAGAAAAATAATGTGTTATTTTCGGTGCACCTTAAAGCAACAATGATGAAAGTGTCTGACCCTGTAATTTTTGGTCATTTTGTAAGTGTATATTTTAAAGATGTTTTCGAGAAACATACAGAAACTTTCGAAGAAATTGGTGTTATTGCAGATTTAGGTCTAGGAGATTTATATCAAAAACTAGAAAAATTACCTGCAGATAAGAAAAAAGAAATAGAAGACGATATTCAAGCAGTATATGCAAAAAATCCAAAATTAGCAATGGTAAATTCCGATAAAGGAATTACAAACTTACATGCTAGTAACGATATTATTATTGACGCATCAATGCCCGTAGTTATAAGAGACTCAGGTAAAATGTGGAATGCCGAAGGTAAATTGCAAGATACAAAAGCAATAATACCAGACAGATGTTATTCTCGTTGGTATCAAGAAGCAATAGATTATTGCAAAAAGAATGGAGCTTTCGATCCAAGAACAATGGGAAATGTTTCTAACGTAGGACTAATGGCACAAAAAGCCGAAGAATATGGTTCGCACGATAAAACTTTTATTGCTCAAGCTGAAGGAACAATTCGTATTTCAGACGAAAAAGGTAATATCTATATTCAACATAAAGTTGAAGAAGGAGATATTTGGAGAGGTTGTCAAGTAAAAGATTTACCTATTAGAGACTGGGTTAAATTAGCTGTAAACAGAGCAAAAGCAACAGGAAATCCTGCAGTATTTTGGTTAGACCAAGAACGTGCTCACGATGCACAACTAATTATTAAAGTAAAAGAATATCTTAAAGACCACAATACAGAAGGTTTAGAAATAAAAATAATGAATCCTGTTGATGCAATGAAATATACATTGCCAAGAGTATCGCAAGGTTTAGATACAATTTCGGTAACAGGAAACGCTTTAAGAGATTATCTTACAGATTTATTTCCAATTCTTGAATTAGCTTCATCATCAAAAATGTTGTCGATAGTTCCGTTGTTGGCAGGTGGTGGCTTGTTTGAAACAGGAGCAGGTGGTTCTGCACCTAAGCATGTTCAGCAATTTGTAGAAGAAGGTCATTTACGTTGGGATTCTTTAGGCGAGTATCTTGCATTAACAGTTTCGTTAGAAGATTTAGCTAACAAAACTAATAATAACAGAGCTATAGTATTGTCTAAAGCTTTAGATCAATCAGTTGCTAAGGTTCTTGATAACGGAAAATCTCCATCACGAAAAGTGAATGAAATTGATAATAGAGGAGGTCATTATTATTTAGCATTATATTGGGCTGAGGCTTTAGCAAATCAATCTGATGATAAAGATTTGCAAAACCGATTTACAAAGGTTTATCAAGAATTAAAATCTAAAGAAGATGAAATTAATACAGAGTTAATTGAAGCACAGGGTAATGCAATTGATATTGGTGGCTATTATCTTTTAGATGATACAAAAACAGAAAAATCTATGCGTCCTAGCGCAAGTTTAAATTCTATTATTGATAATATTTAAAACTTGTCTATAAAGTTCTCTAACTTCGTTATGCTTGATGTTGAAAGTAGTTATTTCGAAACATTTCGGAATTAATTTATTTTCAATATCTTGCAAGCCTTGTTAGAGAATTTTATAAACAAAACCTCTACTTTATAGGCAGAAACTATAATATATAGCTAAGTGTTTTATTGTTAAATTGTTCTTGTTCTATTGTTATGCGTAATTCCCTCAGACCTACAAATTTCATAGAATTTAATGAAATTTAA